>CAZQOC010000058.1:0-8503 GCA_964594745.1 uncultured Sulfurovum sp. | reverse complement strand
CCCAAACATAAAATTAAAATTTGAGTTCGGGTGTCGATGTCCCGCGACCCCGTTAATTCAACTTAACATCAATATATCTTGATATATAAATAAATTTCTGCTATACTGCTCTCATCTAAAGCGAGGAAGGCTCCATTATGTGGAAAGAAACCGTCGATTATTTAACCGTTGATCTCTTAGGATTAACCGGTCATTTTAATGAGACTATTAACTTCTTTATCTACGATACCATCAAGATATGGTTTCTGCTCATTAGCATCATCTTTGTGGTATCTTACCTAAGAACATACTTTAACACAGAGTATGTCCGTGTCCATTTACAAGGAAAGTCACAACTCTATGGCAATATAGTGGCTGCTCTTTTTGGTATTATCACACCATTTTGTTCCTGTTCTGCCATTCCTCTATTTTTAGGGTTTATACAGGCACGCATTCCTGTGGGTGTGACCTTCTCCTTTCTCATCTCTTCACCGATGAATAACGAGATAGCCATCGCCCTGCTCTTTGGGCTCTTTGGTTGGAAAGTGACAGCGATTTACATAGGGTTTGGACTTTTGGTTGCCATAGTCGGTGGTTTTGTCATCGGTCAGCTTGGCATGGAGAAGTATGTACTTATGGATGTCAAACCTATGGAAGGTGAGCTTGAAGAGGTGCAGATAAACCTCACCTTCAAAGAGCGTGTCAAAGAGGCATGGGATTACACAACAGATATCTTTAAACAGATATGGGTCTATGTACTCATCGGTGTGGGTATCGGGGCGCTTATACATGGCTACATCCCTGCAGACTTCATCGCCAAATGGGCTGGGGCTGACAATCCATTTGCCGTACTTGTAGCCGTCATCATGGGTATCCCTATGTACTCCAATGCTGCAGGTGTCATGCCTTTAGTGGAAGTACTTACAAGTAAAGGTATGCTCCTTGGAACAGCACTTAGCTTTATGATGGCTGTCACAGCACTCAGCCTTCCTGAAGCGATGATACTCAAAAAGATACTGCATGTGAAACTCATAGGCACTTTTTTTGGTATCGTAGGTGTAGGCATCATTGCGATTGGCTACTTATTTAACTTCATTTTAGTATAAAGGAAACAAATATGTCAACAAACAGAATAGTAAGAATAGTAATAGGACTCGCTCTCATCGGATATGGACTCTACAGTGGTAACGCATGGTTTTATCTAGGTGCTATACCCTTGGTAACTGGCATATTGGATATTTGCCCAAGAAAAATATTGTCTGATTATTTTTCTAAAGAATCCTGTTGCGAGGGTGATACTTGTTGTTCAAGTAATCAAAATGATAAAAATGCGTGTTGCAGTACAGAAGAGACAGACAATAATAGCTGTTGCACCCCAGCTAGTAATGAAAAAGAAACAAAAATTACCTCTTTTAAACCTGTCACCAAAGCACAAGACAGCACAACAAAAATAGAGATACTCGGAACAGGCTGTACCAAATGTGTAGCACTTGAAAAGGTAGTCAATAGCGTGGTTGAAAACCTGGAAGGTAACTATAACGTAGAAAAAGTCTCTGACATTCAAGAGATCATGGCATATAATGTCGTCAGCACACCGGGACTTGTCATCAATGGTACGGTGGTCAGTACAGGTAAACTCCTCACTGCCGATGAAGTCAAAAAACTCTTGGCTGCCTAATCTATGCAAGAGAGTATCTTAGCCCTACTTGACTCACACTCCATACTTGCATTTCTAGGTGCTTTTGGCGCAGGAGGCATCACCGCAGTAGCCCCCTGCTCTTTGGTCGCTGTGCCTTTGCTCGTAGGAAGTGCCGTTGCACTGAACAAAGACTTGGAGGGCAGACAAAAACGTCTTTATACCTATGCTTTTACTGCACTCTTTGCACTGGGTGTGATGCTGAGTTTTTCTGTGCTGGGGTTCATCGTAGCGAAGTTTGGCGGTTTCTTCTCCATTGCACCGATGTGGGCGTATATCTCTGCTTCACTCCTTAGCATACTCATCGGGCTTTACGCTTGGGGCATCTTCGGAGAAGTCGATAAATCTGCCATCATCCAAAGACTCATCAAGTATCGTCTTTTAGGCGGTTTTTTCATCGGTGTCATCTTTGGGATGGTTAGTACACCTTGTGCTTCTGCACCACTGGTCGCCATCATCTCTGTTGCTGCCAACTCTGGGTACATCTATGCCTATGGACTCATCTTGGCATTTGCCTTGGGGCATTCACTGCTTTTACTTGCAGCAGGTATCTCCGTAGGCTTTGCACAAAGTGTGACAGGCAGTAGCAGGCTTAGCACTTTTTCAAACATACTTAACAAAGGTTTTGCGATACTTCTACTCGCATTTGGTTTTTATTTTGCATATCAGGCATATCTACAACTTTAGGAAAACAACATGAAATACTTTACACTACTGCTCATACTCACCCTTAACATCTTCGCATCAGGTAGACCACTGCTTCCTGCTACACCTTACTCTCAGATAGAAGACAAAATAGGTAAAGGTGCACCCTACTTTTTGGAAGTGGGTTCAGACGCTTGTCGTAGCTGTAGGGTCATGGGAAAGATGCTATACACTATAAAAGAAGCCAATCCCAAGCTCAACATCTACTTTATCAACGTCCATGAAGAGCGTGAAGTTGCTGCTACACTAAAAATCATGATGATACCTACACAACTCATCTTTGATGCAAAAGGTAAAGAGGTCTATAGGCATATAGGCAAACTTGAACAAGCAGAGTTGGAACAAACACTTACAAAATATGGAGTTAAATAGTGAAAGATTTTTTTACCTATGGAGAAACAGTACCAGGCTATGAAGTACCTGTACTCAACGAACGAGAAGCAAGAGCAGCGGCGGGTATCCTTTTTATAGGAGCTTTTATAGGACTTACCAATGGTACGATGATGGGGACAGCTGTATTCTCAAAATATTTTGTGACCTTTTTTGCCATAGATTTTACTATGAGAGTCATACAACCCCGATATGCACCAAGTTTGTTGCTAGGACGTTTTTTCGTACGAAACCAAAAACCTGAGTATGTAGGAGCTACTCAAAAGCGTTTTGCATGGATGTTAGGGTTGATACTTGCTTACCCGATGTTTTACTATCTTGTCATAGATTTCCAACCTAACCCTATCAAAGTTCTAGTCTGTCTTCTTTGTATGGCATTACTCTTTTTTGAATCTGCTTTTTCCATCTGTCTTGGATGTAAGATATTTTCATGGATCAAAAGAAAAGACCCTGTGTACTGCCCAGGTGGTGTTTGTGAGATACAGGTTAAAGACCCTGTACAAAAGTTCAATCCGGCACAGTTGGTTATCTTGCTTGCAACAGTTGCTGTAATGGCGTATGGAACTTACGCATATTTTACCAAACTAGAAACACGTACACACTTTGGAAAAATGGTTAAAAAGAGAGTAACCAACATGATGCTGAGCAAAGAAGAGTTACAAAGACTTCAAGAACTCAAAGAACAAGAAGAGTTTGATAATTTTTAATTTTTATAGCAAATTTACTTCTGATACAGATGAAGCATATAAAAGATAAAAAATATACAAAATAGGATAATGATGGAATATAAAGAGATAGTTTCGCAATATGCAAATTTTCATGATAGTTTTGATAAAGCCTATATAGGTGTTCCCAAGGGTATAGGTGGGTTAAAGAAGCCCTATTATGGGAAATTAAATAAATTTTTAAAGAAGTACCCCGATTTTAATGTTAAAGCAATGCCTACACTTTTATATATGCATGGTTCAAGTGGTTTTTTAAAGGGTAAAAAGTATCGTAAGTGGGTTGTGCAAAAGTCAGAAATGATTTTTATTGGATTAAACTCATTTGCAGTAAAGAAGAGACCCACCTACCTCTCTCCTGCACCCAAAGAGGAGTATGAGAGAGTACATCACTTTCGGCAAGCAGAGTTAAATTATGCTCTTGAAAGGGTTGAAGAACTTAACTTTATTGATAAAGATAATATCTTTTTAATGGGTAACTCAGAGGGGGCACTCGCAGCTGGCGTTTGTAAAAGAAAACTCTTTAAAGCAAGAGTACTCATCTCTTGGGGTTGTGAGGGTGGATACTATAGTAAAAGTTATAAAATTGGTGCAGACAAAGAGACACCTATTTTAAATATTATTGGTCTTGAAGATCAATATTTTGGAGTCTACTGTGAATATGGAGATTTTGAGAAAGGACATTGTGCAAAGGCACTAGCAAAGTACCCAAACAGCAAGGTTGTTTTACTGCCAACAGTAAGCCACAATGCCCTTGAAAGTGCATACACAAAAAGAGAAATTATAGATTTTTTAAACTACTGGAAAAAGAGATAAGCTCTCTATTTCTCAAAAACTTTGCCCACTTCATCTGCTAATTCAATTTCAGTAGTAATGCCAACACATGAACAATTAATTTCACTTAAAATGTATCTATCATCACCTTTGTCATCATAATCTAAGATATAATCCATGGTCCAAAGTAGTGGAAATTCCTGACCTTGAAGATAAGGCTTGATATCTTCAAAAGCATTAATGGTAAGTGTGATGACATCTTTCCATTTTGGGTTATCAGGCTTATCGTATTGGTATTTTGCTCCACTAAATAGAGTTGCAGAGAACTCACCCTCTTGAGGCTTTTTGTGTACTACACTGACAGGCTTATCGTTTACAATGAGAACGCGAATTTCTCCCTCACTGATACGTGGAAGGTAACGACACCCTACAAAACCGCTTTTTCCTTTAAAATACTGAAGTTCATTTTCGTCTATGTCGTCATCAAATTTCTCTTCAAAACTCTCTATAAACTCTTCAATATCATGGTAGTAATACTTAACATTATTGACAGCTTCTGTAGAGACGACACTGCCATCATCTTTTAAGTTTACCAGATACACTCCCTCACCTGTCGAGCCATAATTTACTTTGAGTACATGAATCTTATCTCGTTTCAAGACTGAAGGAAAGTTCTCTTCAAACGCTTCAAAAAGATGGTAAAACTCTGTACCAGAATCACAAAATGGTGTATCTTTTAATTTATAAAGAATATCTTTAAAGTCAAGGTTTATCATCACATCAGGGTGCGTATGTACCTGCATACCTGCCAGACCCAGCTGGTTCAAAAACTGAAAATACTCTTCAACTCTTTTGAGGTTACCTGGGTTAATACGACTTACAAGAATCACCTCTTTATCCTCTGCTAAACGAAGAAGATACTCTTTTAGACCATCGCGTTTTTTATGCGTATAAAAAACAATCTCACCATCACATTTGGCATGCTTTTGTATCGCTTTTTGAATGGGTTTACTATCTGCACGAAAACCATCTACCCCTTTATCGCTTCCTTTTGGATATTCAATAATGACCACATACTGCTCTTTATTCATAATGTCACTCCTAAAGTATAATGTATTATTGTAATATGCATTGGTAACAAAAAAGAAACTATAAAAGCGTTAGTGTCATTAAAAAAATTATACATCTACATATCTTGATATATATCATATTTTCTGTTATACTTCATGCATTCAATCTAAAGGAAATCATTTATGAACAAAAAAGTCTTAGTTATGTGTACAGGAAACAGTTGTAGAAGTATCATCGGTGAGGCACTCATCAATGCAAAGTTGGAAGGTGTAGAAGCCTTTAGTTGCGGTGTAGCCCCGAGTGGCAAAGTCAACCCCAATGCCAAAAAAGTGCTTGAAGCCAATAACATTTGGGATGAGCATTACCATTCAAAACACTTGGACGATTTGATTAACGAAGATTTTGATTTGGTAGTAACCGTATGTGACCATGCACATGAAACCTGTCCAATGTTCCCCAAACCTGTGAAAAAGATACATGTAAGCTTTGAAGACCCGGATGGTAAAGCCTACGAAGCGTTTGAAGAAACATACAAAGAGATAGAAGAGACACTCTTACCTAAAGTCAAAGAGGCACTGAACTAATATGTTTTTAGCCTCTACTCTTTTTCTGATTACCCTTCTCTTTGTTATCTGGCAGCCAAAAGGTTTGCAGATAGGTACTACCGCTGTCATCGGTGCTATTATAGCACTCATCATCGGTGTGGTGAGCTTCCAGGATGTACTTACAGTTATAGACATTGTTTGGGATGCTACGCTGGCGTTTATAGGGATTATTATCCTCTCTATGGTACTAGATGAGATAGGCTTTTTTGAGTGGGCAGCCATCAAAATGGCGAAGCTCTCTGGTGGTTCTGGTAACAAAATGTTTGTCTACATCTTACTGCTAGGTGCAATTGTAGCAGCCTTTTTTGCCAACGACGGTGCCGCACTCATCCTCACCCCTATCCTTCTGGCTAAAATGAAATACCTCAAGATGAAACCACTGGCTATCTTCGCATTTTTGATGGCTGGTGGGTTCATAGGCGATGCCGCATCAAACCCCTTAGTCATTTCTAACCTTACTAACATCGTCACAGCGGGCTATTTCGACATAGGATTTGTGGAGTACATGAAACATATGTTCTTACCAAACCTACTCAGCATAGTCGCCTCTATCATCATTTTGTGGTTATACTTTAGAAAAGACATCCCTCTAACTGTGGATGTCACAGAGTTACCTGAAGCCTCGTCTGTCATCAAAAACCATACGATGTTCAAACTCTCTTGGTGGTTTTTAGGTTTCTTGATGGCTGGGTACTTTATAGGAGACCATTATCATCTGCCTATCTCCGTTTTTGCTCTTGGTGGAGCACTTCTGTTTCTAGCCATTGCCAACCACTATAAAGCTACCAAACCACTCATGACCATCAAAGCTGCCCCTTGGCAGGTAGTATGGTTCTCTATAGGGCTTTATGTCGTTGTCTATGGACTCAAAAATGCAGGACTCACAGACGTCATAGCTTCATGGATAGTAGCACTTCAAACACAAAGCCACGCTGTTGCTGTCATAGGTACAGGTTTCCTCTCTGGCATCATCTCATCAGTGATGAATAACATGCCGACTATTATGATCATGGATATTGCCATTGACAAAGTGGGCTATGTGGGGAATGAAGCACTCGTCTATGCAAACATACTAGGTTCAAACCTTGGTCCTAAAATGACCCCTATCGGTTCACTAGCAACCCTGCTATGGCTTCATGTGCTTGCTCAAAAAGGTGTGAAAATAGGATGGGGAGAGTATATGAAAGTAGGACTTGTTATTACCCCACCTGTGCTTTTCATCGCCCTTTTGGGACTACTGTAGTGACCACCTCATTCATTCTTTGGAATATCTTTCTAGGTGCATTAGGCATAGCCTATCTCAGCTATGCCAAGACACAAAAGAAGGTTGTGCCTATGGTAGGAGGTATTGCACTGCTTGTGGTGCCTTACCTGACTTCAAACAGTTATTATTATCTGCTCACTCTTGCTATTGTGGCTGTAGGTAGCTATAAATTTAACTATTAAACTCTTTTGACAGCATCATATGGATAGGAACACTTTCTCTAATATCTTTACGCCAAAAGATACGCAAACTCCCTCACCCACTCACTCCACTCGCTAGAACCCTCAACATCTATCCCGTTTTGCTGCATATCTTTTACCAGCATGATGGAGAACTCTCCAGGGAGTTTAAGTGAGAACTTTAAGACATTGTCTAGCGCTTCTGTACTTTGGTTTTCCAAAAGTGCATTAACCAGTCCTATGGCAAGTGCCATCATCACTTTAGAATCTTCTTCATCCAGTTCGGTCAATGTGCCATCAAGTATTGTATTAAGATTAGGAAGTGCATTCATCACCTTCTTAAAACTTATATACCCAATAGCCGCTTCACGCCCAACTGCCCCACTAATACTATCTAATATCAAATCACCTTCTATCCCTGATTTGACGATACTATCAACATATTCCCAAGACCGTGGCGAGGCAAATGATTTCTCATTGGAAGTCGCATCAAAAGTAAATAGCATAGACTTGTCATAGGCTAAATATCCTATGATAGAGGCATCTATCTTGGCAGCGTACGCCCATGCTTTCCAGTCATCAAAGTCTACTTCCATCTCGAAGTGTACAAAACGGTTTGCCAGCGGTGGTGGCATTTTATAGACAACCCCTCTGTCATTCTCACGGTTTCCTGCTGCAACAATACTCCACCCCTCAGGAAGCTCGTATTCCCCTACTCTTCTGTCAAGTATAAGCTGATATGCAGATGCCTGTACTGCAGGTGGTGCCGTGTTTATCTCATCTAAAAACAAAATACCCTTAGAGTCTGGTGTACTTGGCAAAAAGCTGGGCTTTGCCCAAACACCCTCGTTTGTCTCAGCATTAAAAAAAGGAATACCCTTCAGGTCTGTTGGATCAAGTAAAGACAAACGCAAATCCAAAAACTCCAACTTTTGCTCTTTAGCAATAGCCTTCACAATAGAAGACTTCCCAATACCAGGCGCTCCCCAGATAAATACAGGTAATTTTTGTGTGATGAGTTTATTAACAACCTTGGTAATATTTGATGCTTTCATAAAGCCCTCCATTAAATAATGTCACGGCGAACGCCCTTGAAAGCGGAGCGATTCGAGAGCCGT
>CAZQOC010000057.1:0-8551 GCA_964594745.1 uncultured Sulfurovum sp. | reverse complement strand
CCACCAGCAATGTTGCTACCACTACGATCACCAACATTTCCACCTATTACCGCACCCGTTACTGCACCAACAGCTGCACCTGTTTGGGTATTGGGGTTAGAAAGTGTGTTTTGGTTGACGCACCCGCTTAGCAGTACTATACTCGAACTAGCAGCAAGAAATAATTTAAATATTTTTGTTTTCATCGCATATCCTTTGTTATAATTGTGATTTATTATAACATGAAATTGTGTTGAATTGTGGGGATTTTTATTTTTGTTTGATTTTTTCATACCAGCCATAAAGCGTTTTTTCAAAACCTATCTGTTTTGTCTCATAAAAGTGCAAAGGCTTTGAAAGATAAGATTGTTTGACCCATCCTTGATAATCATGCGGATAGAGATAATTTTTTGCATGGGTTTTGATATGAGAAGGGATAGAGTGTATCTCTCCCTCTTTAATGGCCTTTAATGCATGGTTAATCGCCATATAGGCACTATTGGACTTCGGGGAAGAGGCGAGATAAATCACAAGTTGTGCAAGGCTTATTCTGGCTTCAGGATAACCAATATGTTTCACTATATTTAATGTCGATGAAGCTAGGTTTAGAGCAGGGGGATTGGCATTGCCTATATCTTCGCTCGCAAGGATTGCTAATCGTCTGGCAATGAATTCTGCAGGTTCACCACCATCTATGAGTCGTGCCAAGTAATAGATACTTGCGTCTATATCTGAGCCTCGGATACTCTTTATCATGGCAGAGGTAAGTTCATAATGGCTTTCACTCTCAGCACTCCCCGCCTGCATGGCATGAGGGCGTATTTGCTTCAGTATATCTAGTGTGACGGTAGAAGAAATGGCAGAGGCACTCTCTAAGAGGTTGAGCATGGCTCTGACATCACCACCAGAAGAGAAAACGAGATACTCTTTGGCTTCAGCATCTACAGAAGTGCCTTCAAATGAAATTATCTTTTCTAGGTAGGCTAACATTTCTTTCTCTGAGATACTTTCAAGTGCAAACAGATGTGAACGTGAACGCATAGCAGCGGTGAGTGAGTAGTAAGGGTTCTCCGTAGATGCACCCATGATGAGTGCTGCGTTATTCTCCATAAAAGGAAGCAGTACTTCTTGCTGATTTTTGCTAAGTCTGTGCACTTCATCTATGAAAATGAGCGGTTTTTGTAGTGCATTGGTATACTCTTTAAATATTTTACGTAAATCTTCTATTTTAAGAGTGGTTGCATTCATCTCATAAAAAGGACGGTCTAAGATGCTGGCAATGACTCTTGCAATGGTGGTTTTACCGCACCCTGGAGGCCCATAGAAAAAAGTATGGGGCAGGGCATCAGACTCTATGAGTCTACGTAGCACGGCATCTTTATCTAAAAGATGTCTCTGTCCTATGAACTCATCAAGTGTTTTGGGACGGTATTTGAGTGCAAGGTTTACCATCGTTAGTCTTTGGTTTTGTACTTTTTAGTTTCTTCTTGTTCTTTATGCTTTTGGTTTGCTTCGGCCTGTTTTTTAGCGTTTATTTCGTTTTTAACCGCAGCCATTTTATTGGTACGCCAGCGTTTCATAAACTTATGCACATCATCGTATTCTCTACGTGTGAAGTAGCGTGTTTTGTTTTCTGGCAGGTTATTGAGCTCTATGCCTCCAAATGCCACACGCTTCAGGTCAAGTACCTTGGCTTCAAAGTGTGCAAAAAAACGTCTGAGCTCTCTGTTTTTACCCTCGGTGATGGTGACACGAAGCTTGGTAAAGTTTTTTCCTTCACTTCTTACTTCAAAATGTGCAAAAGGTGCAAACTCCATAGAGTATATCTTGGATTTTTCATGCGCACCTGCACGCGCGTCATCAAGTACAATTCCTTCCTTCATGGCTTCAACCATCTCAGAGGTGACAGGTTTATCTATTTTTAGGTTATAGGTTCTGTCTAAACCACTCTCCATAAGCGCCGTTGCCACTTCGACATCATCCGTTAAGAGCAAAAGTCCTTCAGAGGCATAGTCTAGTCTACCTACAGGTGTAAAGTGCCTGTATTTGCCTGGTAATTTATGATAAATAGTGGCACGCCCTCTGTCATCTTTTTTAGTGACCAGGACACCTTTTGGTTTATTGTAGACAATGATAGTAAGCTCAGAGGTGACTTTGACGGCTTTGCCTTTGACAAAGATACGATCATCCTCCTGGACTTCATACCCAAACTCTTTGAGAGGTTTTTTGTCAAGTGTCACTTCTCCAGCTTCTATAAGGGCATCTGCCTCGCGACGTGAGTACTTGGTGTTGTGTGCAATATATTTATTGAGTCTCATATGTTATTCTTTCTTTTGTTTCATTTGCTTTTTATGCCTGCATTGATGAGGTCATGGATATGAAGTACACCAATAATGTCACCATTTTCTTTGACCAAAGGTAAAAGCTGAATACGTTCATTTTCTATAATCTCCAACGCATCAGAAGCAAGGAGTTCAGTATTGTGATAACTTTTTGGGTTTTGAGTGGCATACTCAATGGCTAAGTGTTCTAACGAAAAGTCCTTTTGCATCAATGCACGTCGAAGATCTCCATCACTAAGTAGTGCCACAAAGTGTTCTTCTTGATCTACAATAAGTACAGTTCCTAGTTTACCTTCACTCATAGCAACAACAGCCTCTTTCAGCGTTGATCGTGTATTGATGATAGGCAGCGATTCTGTTCGCATTAAGTCTTTTATTTTTACAAATAGCTTTTTCCCTAGTGAACCACCAGGATGAAAAGAGGCAAAATCTTGTTCTTTAAATCCTTTCTCTTTCATCAGTGCGACAGCTAAGGCATCGCCTAATGCCATGGTAAGTGTTGTAGATGTAGTAGGTGCAATTCCCAGAGGACACGCTTCTTTTTCTACACTGATATCTAAAAAAACATCAGCATAATGACCTAAAGAAGAGTTTGGATTACCTGTCAATCCTATAAGTGGAATTTCAAACCGCTTGATATGTGGCAGAATTTTAGTGAGTTCTTCACTCTCTCCACTTGAACTAATCGCAAGTAGTGTATCTTCTTTGCCTATCATTCCTAGGTCCCCATGTAGTGCTTCGGTAGGATGTAAGAAAAACGAGGAGGTACCTGTACTGGCAAAAGTAGCTGCTATCTTTGCCCCAACCAAACCAGATTTTCCCACACCTGTGATGATGAGTTTACCTTTGGTATTGAGTATAATGTGAATGGCATCTAAAAAGTTTTGATCCAAACGTGTTGCTGCTTTCTTGAGAGCATCTGCTTCAATATGAAATGTCTCTTGTGCAATTTTGATTAAGTTCATCGGTTCTACGCTTTATGTTTTGATAACAGATTATAGCATAGTTGATATTCTCTGAAGGTGTAAAGGAGGGTATGTCATCCCCTACCTTTGAAAGTTTTAGGCTTGTTTACTTGTAGATACTTCACCTGCATCAACTCTTTTGGAAAATTCTGTCTCTTTCCCTTCTGCCAATGCTTTAGCTTGTGACACCCATTGCTCTCTTTCTGCTCTGCCTGGGAATCCAAGCGTACTATCAGCCCAAGTGATGTTTTCGGCATCCCACGCAGCGATTTGATCAAAATGATAGATACCAATATCATTTAATGATTGTTCGATTTTTACACCAACACCTTTAATGCGTGTAAGATTGTCTTTTTGCCCATTACGTGGAGCCGTAAGGAGTGCAGGCTTATCATCATTGGCACTCTCATGTGTCTCTGAAGCTGTGGTATGCGTATCATCATGTGATGGGGTTACTGTATGTCCACAGTCATCATTTGCACAAGTAGATTTACCAAAGAGGTACCCGATAATAAACCCTAAAAGGGCAGCCAATAGTAAACATAATATCATTTGTGATGCAATTTCTAACATAATTATTCTCCTAGTATAATGATTTCGACACGACGATTTTTTTGTTTATTTTCGTCTGTTGTATTGGGTACAAGCGGTTTAGTTTCACCATACCCTTTTGCAGTTAATCGACCAGCGTTAACACCTCTAGCAATAAGTCTTCCCTTGACCGTTTCAACTCTTGATTGTGAGAGCTTTTGGTTAAAGTCTGCACTCCCATCTGAGTCTGTATGTCCTGCTATTTCAGCTTTTATATTTGGGTATTGTTTAAGAATAAGTGCCAATTTATCTACGGTCTCTTTCCCTTTCTTTGTTAATGTCCCTTTTGCTGTTTCAAATTCTATGTTTTCAATTTGAAGTAAGTGTATAATTTTTTCTTTTGCAGCCTGTTTGGTTTGTGCTGCAAGTTTAGCTTTTTCCAATCGTAAAGCTTCTGCTTTTTGATTTTCTGCTTCTTGACGTTTGGCTTCTTCTTCTGCTTTTTGTTTTGCTAAAGCTGCAGCTTGATTCAATGCAGCTCTTTTTTGTGCCTCTTCCTGTGCTTTTTTTTCTAATGCTAGTTGTGCAAGTTTTGCTTCTTCTTTGCGTTTTTCCACAGCTTTTAAATCCAGGGTTGTTTGGTTAACGATAGGTGTTTTTTTCGCAGACAACAGTTGTTTCATGTAGTTCAAATCTTCGTCCGTCTCAACCATACCAGATACCGTAAGTACAGCATCTTTGTAAACAATTTTCCCATGGCTATAACGCTTGGTAAAATTAGGTAATATTGTTTCTGTGATAGCTATAATGCCATTGTCTACACGGTGAGGTTCCTGCGTAAAGCTTGTAGATACATACCTAGGTAGCCTAGCATGTATTTTACTCATTTGTGCTTTGTTGTTGAATATCCCTTTAAAATGCATTTTGTTTATATCTTTGGTAATGGAAAACTCTATAGGTTTTGTGACAAGTACATGACTATTGTCTTGTGAAGCTAGCGTAGAAGTATTGAGTAGCTGTTGCATTTTACGTTGCGCTTGGTAGCTGTCAACTAGACCATTTATCTTAAGGACTTGATCGTGATAGCGAATGCTACCTTCAGAATAGTGTGCAAGGAAATGAGGAAGTATTTTATTGGTAAGCTCAATAACCTCCTGACCTGTAAGGGTTTCATTTGTTGATGTGTTTTCAATTTTTAGAGGACTTGAAGCAGCATTACAGGTGTGACTTAGTAGATTTTGCTGCTGAATATTTGTAAATCTACCATTTAAGGTGTTGCCCTTTGTTTTTTGTGCAAGAACAAACTCTATTGGATGTGAGTCAAGTGTTATTTGTGGTGTTGTTACACTATGTATTTTATTTGTGCTGTTGAGTTGTATGTTATCTTTCTTTGACCATACACAAAATATGATCAGTAATAACAATAATAGCAGCCAAGGCCAAATTTTTTTCATGGTATCTCCCTTTTCCTTTTTAGAGTGAGTTATTTGAGTAACTTATAGAAGCTCTAGAAATATTATACATATTTTTAGATGAAAAATGCTTAGGAAAGAAAGAGGTATACAAGAGAGGCAAAAAGCTTCTCTTCGACATAGAAGAGAAGTAGAACCTTAAATGATTTAGACAATAAAAATAGTAGGAATAATCAGTGGGTATCTCTTTTTGGTACGTACTACATGTTTTCTGATGCTGTTTCTGATGTCATTCTCTACATCTTTATGATTTTTAAGTGCTTCAGGTTTCATGTTAAGAAGCAGTGTTTCTATCATGACTTCAATCTCTTTTTGGAATTTTTTTAGTTCTTTTTCCGGTACAAGTCCATGGGTGGTAATGACAGGTTTCCCTACAACTTTTTGATTGCTTTGTGAAATTTGTGCAACAACATTGATAATACCATCTTCAGCCAGTTTTTGTCTATCAAGAACCACATCATTTTCTATGGTCATATTGTTCTGGTTATCGATGTATGTTTTTCCAGATTTGACTGTTTTTACTTTTTTGAGGTACTTTGTCGTCAGTTCTATTTGATCTCCATCAGACATGAGTAAGATATTTCTTTCATCTACACCACACTCTACCGCTGTTTTGGCATGTTTTGCGATGTGGTTGTACTCACCGTGTACAGGTAGGAAAAACTTAGGTTGGATGAGTCTGAGTATCAGTTTTTGCTCCTCTTGTGCTGCGTGACCTGAGACGTGAATGTCTCCAAACTCTTTATATCGTACGGTACATCCCGCTTTCATAAGTTTGTTCATCAAGCTGGAAACAGATGCTTCGTTCCCAGGAATGGCAGAGGCAGAGATAATCACTGTATCTGATGGCTTGAGCTTAATATGTCTGTGCTCATCTGTTGCCATACGGTTAAGTGCTGCCATGGTTTCACCTTGTGACCCTGTTGTCACTACCAACACTTCATGGTCAGCATACTTAGGTACTTCATGCACTTCTATAAAGTGTTTGTCTTGAATATCTACAAAACCTAGTGCACGGTTTGTTTCAACGTTACGTTCCATAGAGCGTCCGATAACACAGATTTTTCTGCCATGTGCCACAGCTCTTTCCATCGCTTGAACGATACGGTGTACATTGGAGGAGAAAGTTGACATAATCACTCTTCCTTTTGCCATATCAAAGAGAGTATCAAATGTCTTACCTACCACTTTTTCAGATTTGGTAAATCCTGGGTTATGTGAATTAGTTGAGTCAGAGAAAAGACAGAGCACACCTTTTTCACCATAGTGCGCATAACGACGTAGATCCATAGTATGGTTATCTACAGGTGTATGGTCTACTTTAAAGTCAGCCGTATGAATGATGATACCTGCAGGTGTTTCTATAGCCAAGGAACATGCATCAATAATAGAGTGAGTGTTATGCATCCACTCTATTTTCATATCACCTATTTGATACTGCTCTCTTAGTGTAACAAAGTTGAAGTGTTTTGTATATTGGCTAAGACCATGCTCATTAAATTTATTTTCTATCATCGCGAGCGCAAGCGGTGTGGCATAGATAGGGAATTGTAACTCTTTAAAGAGGTAAGGCATCGCACCAATGTGGTCTTCGTGACCATGGGTAATGATAACAAAGACTTTTTTACCACTTGCTTTGAGCGTATGAAGGTAAGAAAAGTCTGGTACCAAAATGTCTACACCATGCATGGTCTCATCAGGGAAAGACATACCTACATCGATGATGATAGCAGTTGTTTCTGTCTCGAGTACCGCCATGTTTCCACCAATTTCACCCAGTCCACCTAGTGGCGTAAAACGGATTTTGCCTTGTGCAGACATATCAATCTTTTTCCATGGGTTCATGTTCGCATCTACGACACGGTTATTCGCTTCAATAGAGGCTCTCATCGTGTCATTGACGGTAGTGACGTTTTTACGTTTTCCTCTGCCTTTATTGTTCCCGCCATTACGGTTTTGATTATTGTTTGGCTTGTTCCCCGGTTTGTTGTTATTGTGATTTGGTTTTCTGTTGGGGTTATTGTTCCCGCCATTACGGTTTTGATTATTATTTCTATTTTGGTTAGGATTTGGTTTTCGATTACCGTTTGGTGTTGGTTTATCCTGTGCGTTGCCGTTTACTTCTTGTGAAGGGTTAGACTTCCTGTTAGGGTTTGGTTTTCTGTTTGGGTTAGGGCGGTTGTTATGCTCACCTTGCTTTTGTGGTCTGTTGGCATTATTTTGTCTATGTGGGTTTGGACGTCTCTCTCTTGGAGTATTATTGCCCTGATTTGGCGTTTTTTGCCCTTGATTTTGAGATTTTTCGTTGTTTTGATTGTTGTCCATCTAAATTATCCTTTAATTCATTATATATATGATGATATATAGATGTCGCAGCTTCGTGAGGTCGAAGGTTAGAGTCTAGTTCTAATTTTGAAAAAAGCTCGTTCATAATATCTTTAGAAAAAACAGCAGAAAGATTTTTTGAGAGTTTTTTACGCGGTTGCGCAAAAGCAATTTTTAAAAACGCTTCAAACTTCTCATCATCTCGTGACTGGTTTTTCTCTATTAAAAGCACGGCAGAAGTGACGTTAGGCGGCGGGACAAACGCTTCGGGCGGAACCTCGAAGCAGAGTGTCGCTTTCCCTACACTTTGGGCAAGGACAGAAAGAGCTGAAAACTCTTTTTCTTTGCTTTGTGCAGAAAACTTAACGGCAACTTCTTTTTGAACCATGACCAAAATACTTTGGCAATGTTCATCTTTTAGTGCTTTTAAGATGATATTGGTCGCGATATAGTAGGGTAGGTTGGCTACAAGATGATAAGGCTCATCCAGTAGATTTCCTGACTCCCAACGCTCAAGCACATCTCCGCATCGAAGTTCAAAATTTCCGTTGTGGATGGAATCTTCAAATTCTGATGTGAGATGCTCACATAATCTTTTATCAACCTCAAATGCTGTGACATTTCGAACTTTTACAAGTTCTTTGGTTAAATCACCTAAGCCAGGCCCAATCTCTGCAACTTTTAGGTTGTCTTTGGGCATCGCTTGGATGATTTTATGAAGAACGCTATTATCCTTCAAAAAGTTTTGACCAAATTTTTTAGAGGCAAATTCGGCTAAATTTTCAATAATCATACTATAATATACCTTTATATTACACACTAACCCATTATTGGGCTAATTTTTGTATAATTCTACCATAATTTAAAATGAAAAGAGATATATAAATGGATTATTTCGCAAAACGTATCATCCCTTGTCTTGATGTTAATGACGGAC
>CAZQOC010000056.1:0-8630 GCA_964594745.1 uncultured Sulfurovum sp. | reverse complement strand
CAGTCAGGTGTGGCACTCTACACAGACATCAAAGGAGAGCCTTCTTGTTGTGAGCATGTAGATATTTTGGATGAAGGTCGTATTAACGAATATCATTTTGACAATATTGCCTACTTCAATGTCTACTTCCCCAATGGTCAACGCAGTGAAGAGCGTCTAGCATATAAATTGGGCTTTTATGAGCGTTTTTTAGAGCATATTCTAGAGTTACGTAAACAAGGAAAATCTATCGTCGTATGTGGCGATGTAAACACGGCACACCACCCCATAGACCTTGCACGCCCAAAAGCCAATGAAAAGACTTCAGGGTTCTTACCTATAGAAAGAGAGTGGCAAGACAAACTTCTCGCCTCAGGCTTCATAGATACTTTTAGGCATGTCCATGGTGACGAAGCAGACCGATATTCTTGGTGGAGTTACCGTGCAGCAGCAAGAAAAAACAATGTCGGATGGAGAATCGACTACTTCTATGTCTCTGATGACTTGAAAGATAAGATTGTAGATGCAGATATATTGGATAACATCATGGGGAGTGATCATTGTCCTGTGAAGTTGGTGCTGGAGGTTTAACCTTTTGTAAGGTGCCAACCTTTTTCATAAGGGCAAGGGTAGCTTTTTAAGTTGATTGATTTTGAAGAGAGAATGTACTCTATCTCTTTTTGTGACGTGTACAGATATTTGGGGTTACCATTTGAGTCGGTACATGTGCAGACTACATTTTCTGTCGCCTCATAGATGGGAAAGTGAGACTTTTTTCTTTGGGTTTTGAGGTAGTGTTTTTTTAAAGATTTTAAAGTGGTTAAACAGTCTGTGTGTTTCACTACACTTCATCACCAGTATAATAAAACTCATCCAACCCCTCTATAAATGCCATCAACAGTTCACTGGAACATGGTTTAAAGTTTTTGTGTGTCTCTTTTCTGAAGAGTGATGAGAGTTGTTGTTTGCTGAGTTCTATATCTGCAAGACCAAAGATGATCTCTGTTTCTGCTTCTTTGAGTTCCAGGGCGATACGGAGTTTTTTAAGTATGAGATTATTGGT
The DNA here is from genome assembly GCA_964594745.1 of uncultured Sulfurovum sp. Classification (GTDB taxonomy): domain Bacteria; phylum Campylobacterota; class Campylobacteria; order Campylobacterales; family Sulfurovaceae; genus Sulfurovum. The sequence continues at coordinate 7,588 of CAZQOC010000056.1, read as the reverse complement.
AAGTTCAACAGCTTCATCATCATTTGGTTTTTTGGGACTGGGTCCACGTTTGAGTGTGACTAAGCCATCTAAAAATACCCCTAACTCTTCGTAAGAACAGAGCATATAGCCTTTGTCTTGACGGCGTTTAAGCAGTGCCTCCAAATGTGGCTTATCCATCTTAAAATCTTCTAGTGCATAGGCTTTTAGTATATCTTCAATAGAAAGATTTAAGGCTTTTTGTATACGATAGAGTATTTCATTCGTACTGATAACCATCTACTTTTTACTCGCTTTTTCAGTTAGATCTGCCAGTGCCATTTTTGCTTTGTTGATAATGGCTAGACAGTTTTTGTCTTTGATGTTGTGTTTGAGTGACCAGTACTCTGGATTGGTATAGGTAAATGAGGTGAGACCTTCATAATTGGTAGATACCAAGATACGAAGAGGCAAATCAAGCCCCATCGAAGGGTTACAGTTCATCAGTACTGTCCCCATTTTAGGGTTACCAAAGACTACAACCGTCTCAGGTTTTAGGTTCATTTTTACCGCTGTGGCATTGGCTTTATGGTCAATAGTCTCAAAAAGAGTAAGTTCTTCCTCTTTGATGAGCTTTTTGAGTTTAGCCACAGAAACTTCTTGAGAATTCTGGCTCTGGACAGTTTCTAAAAATGTACCTTTTTTAGTTTCACATCCAAGTAAAGAAAATCCAATTATAGTAAGTAAAAGTAAACGTTTCATCATCATATCCTTATAGGCTATTATACATTAAATCTAAAGTGCATGACATCACCGTCTTGCACGATGTACTCTTTTCCTTCAAGTCTGTTTTTCCCTGCGTCTTTTGCACCTTGCTCTCCACCAAACTCGATGAAGTCCTCATAGCTGATGACCTCTGCACGGATAAACCCTTTTTCAAAGTCGTTGTGAATCACTGCAGCAGCCTTAGGTGCAGTTGTTCCTTTATGGATAGTCCAGGCACGTACTTCTTTAACCCCAGCAGTAAAGTAAGACTGAAGCCCAAGCGTATCAAAACCTTTGTGGATGATTTGTTCCAGTCCTGACTCGGTGACACCAAGGTCTGCAAGCATTTCATCACGTTCTTCATCATCGAAGTCAACCATATCTTCTTCTACTTTGGCACAGAGTTTGATGACTTCTGAACCACGCTCAGTCGCATAGGCTTTGAGTTTTTGTACATATTCATTGTCTTCAGTAAGCCCATCTTCATCAACATTCGCACCATAGATGATAGGTTTGGATGTAAGTAGTCGAAGGTCTTTGTTCATGGCTAAAAAACCATCTGATTCTAGGTCTTCAAAAGTAGAAACAGGCGCACCATTTTCTATATGTGCAAGTAGTGCTTGGGCCACTTCAAGCTGTTCTTTGGCATCTTTGTCGTTCCCTCTTGCTTTTTTCTTGAGCATCTCTATACGTTTAAGTACTGCATCAATGTCGGCAAATAAAAGCTCTTGCTCAATGATCTCTACGTCACGTATAGGGTCAATGCTTCCTTCTGTATGGACGATGTTTTCATCTGCAAAACATCTTACAATGTGTAAAATCACTTCAGTCTCACGGATGTTCCCCAGAAACTTATTTCCTAGACCTTCTCCTTTACTCGCTCCTGCAACAAGCCCTGCTATATCTACAAAATCGAGTGTGGAGAATTGGATCTTTTCTGGGTTTACTATCTTAGCAAGTTCGTCCAGTCTTTTGTCTGGTACAGGCACAACAGCCTTGTTTGGCTCTATCGTACAAAATGGGTAGTTTGCAGACTCTGCATTTTGTGCTTTGGTCAGTGCATTAAAAGTGGTAGATTTTCCTACGTTTGGTAGTCCAACAAGTCCTATTCCTAGTCCCATGGTATTTCCTTGTGTGTCAATTTAATTATTGAGGAGAGAGATTTTAAAGTAACTACACTCAACCCGTTAGGGCGCTTGCGTTTGTAGGTGCTTTAAAATATGTCTCCGAAATGATTCTGTGATTTTATCTAAATGTTGGTGAAGGGGAGGTAATAAGTGTAATTTGATACAATGGCATTATGATACGAACAATACTTATTTTTATTTTAGTACTTTTTTTGGCTTGGATTTCTATAGATTATTTTAGTATTACTTTACCTTTATCTGAATCTACGAAAGATGTTAAAACATTACCAAAAACTTATGTACCTAAGGTCATACCCTCTAAAGTGATAGAAAAAAAGAATAGCGACAAACAAGTAGTCATATCGTTGGCACAATTACTAAAGAATAATCAATTTTATGATGCTTTGGCATTTTACCTCGAAAATAGTTCAGATACATACCAAAAACAAATAGAAAGTTATCTCGTTGCTTTGTCACAGACCAATCCTGTGTTAGCACTAGAATATAGGCAAGTATTTTTAGATAATGTACCTGAGAGTATGATTTTCAAACAGATAATTAAGACACATATCGCTCAGGGAAACCTACATAAAGCGATAGAACTTATCATGCAGGCAAAAGAAAATTTTGTCTCAGAATATGAGGATAAACAACTCTCTATCCAACTCAAAGAAGTAGCATTGCAATATATAGATGCACTGATGCAGAGAAAAGAATATGCACTACTCATCTCGTTTTTGGAGGAGATGATTAACTATGACGATACAGATAACTTTTATAAGTTTCGTTTGGCTCAACTTTATATGAAACTAGATAAGGTAGAAGAGGCGAGTGTATTGCTCGATATGCTACAGTATGATGAAGTCTATGCACAAAATGTGAAATCACTTTTAAATGTTATTGATAAAAATGAAGAAGAGAACTATGAGTATGCCATTCCTTTACAAAAGTATGGTGAACATTATACGGTGAACCTCTCTTTAGATAACAATACCTTTACGTTACTGCTTGACACGGGAGCTACCTATATATTTTTAGATGAAGACAAAGCATCTATGTTAGAAGTTATACGGGATAATTTGATACTGCAAACAGCAGGAAATGACATCAATGCAAAACTTTGTAAGGTTAATCACCTGAGTATAGGCAACTTAGAACTCACAAATATTAATGTCACCATAGCACCCTTTAAAAGAGAAGGTGTTGATGGACTTTTGGGCATGAACTTTTTTAAACACTTTAGCTTCTTCATCAATCAAGAAGAATCAATATTATATCTTAACCCTCGTTCTGTGGTGCCAAATCAATAATAATTCTTGCAGGGTTATGTAATTCATATACATTTATCTTTGCATCTTGTTTAAGTTCAATCGTAAATTTAAAACCACTTTTATCTAAATATTGATCTATATGTATAGTTTTTACCATGGTATTACCTTCATAAAGATCGGCATGGTCACCTACCAAAGCAGAAAAAGCCTGATATCCATCTAAAATCCCTACAATACGTTTATTTTCAGGTTCATAGGTAAAGATATATGTACCAGAATCATTGACTTTTTCTACAGGTAATTGGGCATAACCTTCCCATTTGTAACTATCGAAAATGAGACGGGTATAATGGCTGCTTTGTCCTAATCTTACCATACCTATATCTAAACCATTGACGGGGCTACCACCTGAAAAACTTTCGCCAGATGAAACACTTTCATCTGTTTGTATGGTATCTGTTTTCTTTTTATGTAGACGAGATTTTGCTTTGCTCGATCCCTTTGGAAAAATTTTTTTTATATCTTTTAATACAGGAATTTTATCAATAGGCGGGAGAAGAGCTGAAGGAATTTTATTGACAATAGGAATACTATTAAAGAGAGATTTATCTTTTGCTAAAGATTTCCTTTTTAATGTTAATGTAGGGAAATTGTCTTTTTTATTCACAATCTTTTTAGATGAATCAACTTTATGCTCACTCATATGATGAGATACTGGAGGATTAGACATTGCAGGATGAGGGGGCATACCCCTTCCTGCCTGACACGCCGACAAAATAAAAAGTGTAACCAGTGAATATAAAGTAAATTTCATAAGCTAAAAGGTTACTGTGCTAACTTTTCAAGTAACTTAACCATAAGTCTTACGCCAGCACCTGAAGCACCATGAGGATTTTCTCCCCATGCATGTTCTACGAATGCTGGCCCAGCGATGTCTATATGCGCCCATTTATCCGCATGGTTCTTGTCTATAAATTCAGAGAGAAATTGCCCCGCAGTAATCGCGCCACCATATCTTGTATTGGAGATGTTACAGATATCTGCTATTTCAGATTTAATGGTCTTTTTAAGGTAGGAGTTAAAGTCAAGTGCTGTGGCTAATTCACCAGCATTTTTAGCTTCCTTGACTACCATGGTTTTTACTTCTTCACTATTGCCCATGACTCCTGAGGTATAGTGTCCTACTCCAACTACGCAAGCCCCCGTAAGTGTCGCAAAGTCAAAGATGTAGTCTGCTTTGACCTCTTGTTGTGCATAACAAAGCACATCTGCAAGTACCAAACGTCCTTCTGCATCGGTGTTACGTACTTCGATGGTTTTGCCGTTTTTAGCTACAAGTACATCATCTGGTTTGTACGCGTCACCACCTATCATGTTTTCTACTGCACCTATAAAGCCATGTACTTCTATAGGCAAATCCATCTCAGCAATGGCTTTCATGATACCCATCACGGCAGAACCACCACTTTTATCTGACTTCATTGTGACCATGTAGTCTGCAGGTTTGAGGCTAAGTCCTCCTGAATCATAGGTAAGGCCTTTCCCGACAAGTGTAATCTTCATTTTGGCATTTTTGGGTTTATGTGTAAGGTGAATCACTCTTGGCTTGTGACGGCTTGCACGTGCCACAGCAAGGAGTGTCTCCATCTTCTCTTTACGCAATTGTTTTGGTTTGAGTATAGTACATGCAAGCCCCACATCTTCAGCCAAACCTTCAGCGATACTTGCCATGACATCAGGATAGCAGTCATCAGGTGTTGTATTGACAATGTCACGCGTGAAGTTCGTAGCATCTGCAATGATTTGCGCTTTATGTACTTGTTCTGCTGCTTTTTCTATGTCTATGGTATGTTCAGCATACTCTTCTAAAGAGATAGAAATCTCTTTGATTTTGCTTTCATTTTTTTTACTTTTGTAGGTCTCAAAACTGTACGCACCGAGTATAAATCCTTCTATCATGGCTCTGAGTGTATAGGTGCACCCTTGGTTAGTATAGGTAGCCACTTTGAGTGATTTGTATTTTGTTCCCATAAGTGCTTTTATGGCGTTGGCTGCTGCACGTCTGATGTCTGCACTTTGAAGTGAAGATGCTCCCACATAAAGTCTGTTCTTCTCTACAAGTAGACAGGTCTCATCTTGTCCACAATCAAAACCAGCTTTTTTAAGAAGCTTTTTATCTTGCACAAAACGATGTTGTAAATCGCCATCTACAACAATGATGACTTCCAATTCACCAGCAATATTTTCTACAGGTAACACAGTTAATTCAAAATTCATTTTTTATCCTTTAGGTTTTTATGCAAATTGTTCTTTCAAAATATCTTGAGCTTGTATCATATCCTTATCTCCACGTCCGGAGAGGTTTACCAAGATAGTTTTGCCTTTGATCTCTTCAGGCTTCATCTTTTTGAGGTACGCTACAGCATGTGAACTTTCAAATGCAGGGATGATACCTTCTGCTTGAGAGAGCCACACGAAGGCATCCATCGCTTCATCATCGGTAATGTGGTCGTAAGTTGCGATACCTTCATCTTTTAAAAATGCATGTTCCGGCCCGATGCCTGGGTAGTCAAGACCTGCGCTTATAGAGTGGGCTTCTTGTATTTGACCATCTTCATCTTGTAGGAGATAACTCAATTGTCCGTGGAGTACTCCTGGGCTTCCTTTTTCTAAAGAACAACCATGTTTACCGTCGAGTCCTTCTCCACCAGCTTCTATACCGATGCACTCTACACTCTCATCTTCCAAGAAGTGGTTAAAAACACCAAGGGCATTTGACCCTCCACCGATACACGCGATGACTTTGTCTGGTAAACAACCCTCTACGACATCAAGCTGTGCTTTGGCTTCCCAACCGATGATACTTTGGATGTCACGTACCATCATAGGGTAGGGGTGAGGTCCTGCGACGGTACCTATGAGGTAGTAGGTGTCACGTGCATGTGTGACCCAGTGTCTGATGGCATCATTCATGGCATCTTTGAGCGTCTTACTCCCTGACTCAACGGCATGTACTTTGGCTCCAAGAAGCTTCATACGAAAAACGTTCAGCTCTTGGCGCGCCACATCTTTGGCTCCCATGAATACTTCACATTTCAAGCCAAAAAGTGCTGCGACAGTAGCTGTGGCTACACCATGTTGACCAGCACCTGTTTCGGCGATGATTTTCTTTTTGCCTAGACGCTTGGCTAAAACGGCTTGTGCGACACAGTGGTTTATCTTGTGCGCGCCTGTGTGGTTAAGGTCTTCACGCTTGAGGTAGATTTTGGCATCTAACTCTTTAGAAAGGTTTTGGGCAAAGTAGAGTGCAGAAGGGCGACCTACGTAGTTTTTGTAGTAGTAGTCCACCTCTGCCCAGAAATCTTTGTCAAAACGTACCGCTTCATAGTCTAGACGAAGTTGTTCCAGCGCTGGCATGAGCGTCTCAGGTACAAAACGTCCACCAAATTTGCCAAAGTGACCGTTATGGTCTGGGTCATGTGGGCTTGGTTTTGGGATATATATTTCTTTGCTTAAATCCATTTATTTCTCTTATTGTTCATAATGGAGTAGATTATATCGAATGGGAGGTTAGGGAGGGTTAAATCTCCCTTATGTTTTAGAGTGAAATATGTGTTCTAAAAGCATCTTTCTTTTCAAAGTCTGTTCCATGTGGGGTGTAGTGGTATTTACTTTTTGCCTCTTTCATAAGTGACTCTGGCATTTCATCATACATGGTATTCATACTGGTATTGATGGTACCTAAAAAATAGGTATGACCTTTGGTCACTTTAGGGATAGTTTTTGTTCCAAAACCATAACCAGCTTTTCCACGGCTACATCCATAATGACCTGTGAGAGAATACTCTTTTAGACGTACATTTGTGCTAGGCGTTGGTATGTTAATAGCAATAAAGCCATCACTCACTTTAGTATCATGAAAATACACTTCATAACCTAAAGGTTCTTCGTCACTGTAGATTTCAATATGTCTAACCGCACGACCATCAGTACCATCTACGGCTACGAGTAATTGGGCTTCTGCTGAGTATAGTGCTTTGTTTGCATTACTAATAGGCGTGATGCTACTTGGAGCACATCCAAAAAACAATATAGAAGAAAGGGTGAATATAATATTTTTAAATATTATATTATCTAAACCCCGCTTTTTTAAGTGCTTTAACATGATAATCTCCTTGGTACTAATAAGTGAACGTACCAAGTTTTGTGTGCATTTGATGTGTAAAATTAATCTAAATGCAATATAGAGTAGACAGGAGCACTAAAACCTTCACGTCCTTTTAAAAAATCCAACTCCATAATAAAACAGGCTTCCACGCACTCTGCACCCACTTTGTCTATCAGGTTTGCAGCAGCTTTGGCTGTACCGCCTGTGGCTATGAGGTCGTCTATGAGTAGCACCTTTGATTTCGCTCCCGTAGCACCACATCCATTCTCACCAAAAGCGTCTATGTGTATCTCCACTTC
>CAZQOC010000055.1:0-8668 GCA_964594745.1 uncultured Sulfurovum sp. | reverse complement strand
AAAATGCAATATATACAAAATAATCCTGTGAAGCATGGGTATATAGAGGATATTAGCGAATGGAAATATTCATCATTTTATTCAAAGTGATGGTGGGAAATCCCACCCTACGCGTTCCGTTTGATTTATAATGCCGCGTAGGGTGGATTTATCCACCATCAAAATGCCCTTGAGTATATCAACCGCTAAAACCAAATTCGAACACTGATAAAATAATAAATTAGATTCTTCACCAACAATCCACAATTTTAAGTCATACTAACCCCATGCCAAGTGAGATTTTGGTATATTTTTACAACTCAAAAGGAAAAGAATGACAAAAATATTATTGATTTTAACGTTGGGAGTGTATGTGCATGCGACATCTATAGCACTTCCAGAAAATTTCCAAGCAGATTTTACACAAAAGATAACCAATCCAAAGAAAAAGGTGATTCACTATAGTGGAAATGTACGTTTTTCTAACAAATCACTTTTAAAATGGGCATATACAAAACCTACGAAAAAAGAAGTGTGTACCAATGGCGTTGAACTGACTGTGGTTGACCATGACTTAGAACAGGTCTCAAACTACCTCATAAGCAAAGGGTTTAACTTTACAAAAATTCTTAAAAAAGCAAAACCACACAGTAAAAACATTTATGTAGCCAAATATGAAAATAAAAACTATACGATACAAGTAGACAAAAAACAAAGGTTACAGAGTATTGCTTATTATGATGATTTGGACAATAAAGTACAAATCGTCTTTAAAAAAGTAAAATATGGAAAAGGGAACTTAAGTAAGAAAGTGATGACTTGTAAAGTGCCTAAAGATTATGACATGATAAGAGGATAAGATGCAAGAGACACTCGCAGCGATTCAGAATGATTCAACCTTAATGCTTATCGGAGGCATAGCTATCGCTGTGCTGCTTGTTATTGTTTTGGTAGTGGTAGTCTCTGCTATGCGCGTGAAAGTCTATAGAGATAGATTTAAAAACCTTTTGTTTGAAAACAAAGAAAGAGCTGAACACATCACTAAAATAGAAAAAGAGCTTCAAACATACAAAATAAAAGATGCCAAAAACCAGCAAGAACTTGCACAATTTGATGAAACAAAAAGTACACTGAAAACTGCCAATGAAAGTTACCTCGATTTACAAAGTAGATTTAATGAAAATGAAAAAGAGTTGAGTCAACTTAAAGCAAAGTTAGAAGCCAAAGAAGGTATGCATGAAGCACTTGTAAAAGAGCATGAGAGTTTGAAAGAACGCTTTGATGCGACGCTTGAAGAAAATACGAAACACCGAACGACCAATGCCCGTTTACTTATGAAACTTGAAAATGAAGAGCGTTTTGCACAGACTATGAGAGAAAAAAAAGAGACACAAGGTAAAACATAATGCAAAAAATAGTCTATACAAAAGCGTTGGCAGAGTATGAAACAAAACCTTCAAAAGTTTTTAAAAAATCAGGAAAAATAGAACGTGATTTTTATAAAGGTGAGTCTTTAAAACTTCAATATGAACTTGTTAAACTTCAAAAATGGATTATCGATAATGAACAACGCTTATTGGTCATTTTTGAAGGAATGGATACGGCAGGTAAGAGTTCAACCATCAAAGAGTTTAATGCATACCTAAACCCTAGAGAAGCCCGCTCAGTAGCACTACCTAAACCAAATTCTAAAGAATTGGGGCAGTGGTATTTTCAAAGACATATCAAGCAGATACCTAACGCTGGAGAGATAGTTTTTTTTGATAGAAGCTGGTATAACAGAGCAGGGATAGAACAGGTTTTTGGTTTTTGCACGCAGGCACAACATGAACACTTCTATAGGCAAGTCAATGGGGTAGAAGAGATGTTGGTAGATGATGGTGTTCTTTTTTTCAAGTTTTATCTCAATATCTCTAAAGAGACACAGGAAGACCGTATAAAAGACAGAGAAAATGACCCACTTAAAAGTTGGAAACTTTCAGACTTAGACTACGAATCTATGGCAAAATATGATGAATATGTGGTATTGAGAGATAAAATGTTTGAACTTTCGGGTACTGAAGATGCACCGTGGTGTGAACTCGATGCCAACGACAAAAAACGCGCACGCCTGAATGCCGTACGTTATTTACTTTTAAACATAGAGTATGAAGGTAAGGATGAAAGTGTCATTACGGGGGTAGATGAGGCAATCGTAAAATTACACAATAAAGGAACATATAATGGCAAATGTAACCATCTGGCATAACCCAAGATGCAGTAAATCAAGAAATGCAGTCGCACTGTTAGAAGAAAAAGGTATAGATCATGAGGTAGTAAAATATTTAGATACACCTCCAACGAGAGAAGCGTTAGTAGAGATTTTAAAGATGTTGGGACTCTCAGCTAGAGAGCTTATGCGAACCAAAGAGGAGATTTATAAAGCACTTAAACTCAAAGATGAAACAGATGAAGAAAAACTCATTGATGCAATGGTAGAAAATCCTAGACTTATAGAGCGTCCTATTGTCATTAAAAATGGTAAGGCTGCTATTGGGCGTCCTATTGAAAATATTATAGAGATATTAGATTAAAACTTCACCCCTAAACCTACATTAAATCCATCAAAATTATCACCTTTGACAAGGTTTATGTCAAAGGTGAGTTCTTTTACCCAATCTAACGAATCTCGTTTAAGAGAAGCGACATCTTCTACCCAACAAGTCAATGGGTAAGAACCAAAGCGAAATGTTGTTCCTAAAACATAAAATCTATTGAGATTTAATGCATTATCCAAATCACCAGAAAGAAAGAGGCTTGAAGCATATGGTTCAAGCCTCAAAGGCATTCCAAATAAACTGGTGACAGGGGGAGTAAAAAGACCTACTTTTAGTTGAGAAATGGAAGATTGTATATTTTTGATGCTAGCAAAAGATTCATCTACTTTGGTTGTGAAATGGCGAATGCTAATACGTGCATAGGGTTTGAAGTCATTGATGACAGGGTGATAGCCAAAAGAAGTTGACACTTCAAAAGTATGATGATTTTGAATGCTGTTAAAAATGGCATTGATGGCTTTGTCATTGGCATCATTTAGATTTAAAGGTTGAGACGATTTATAGCTTCCGTCTACCCGACTGTAAATATAGGCAGCACCCAATTTGATATCTGTATTGCTTGAGGTATTAAAACGTGTGCCTCCACCTATTTTGAGGGCATAGGTATGTAATGTGAGAGAGTCAGTGGTACCTCTATTTAGCTTGACATCGTCTTCTTTGTAATTGCTAAAACCTATACTTCCATTAAGATAATAATTGTAGTCATCACAGTCACTTTTAAAAGAGTAGGAAAATGGAAAAAAGTAGCTATCTAAAGAGCCATTTAAAGCATCAAAAGTGTAGTGTCCCGAAGAGATAATATCTTCAGAAGTAAAAAAGAGAATGGCATGAAGACCTCTTGCGTATCTATCTGCCACATCACTTTTGAAGTCAGCATAGCTATGTACAACAAAAAGTAAAACAAGAGGAATTATTTTTTTCATAATTCAATGATAACAGATTTTCAGAGCATTATGCTAAAATGCCGATAATATATAAGTATAAGGAATAACACTTGCTTAGTACAGTAAATTTAACACAACGTTACGGGAAAAGAGTTCTTTTCGACAAAATCAATATGACTATGGATGTAGGTAAACGCTATGGACTCATAGGTGCCAATGGTGCAGGGAAATCTACATTTATGAAGATACTTGCAGGTGAACTAGAGTCAAGTGATGGAGAGGTGCAACTTCAACCAGGACTTAAACTGGGGATGCTTAGTCAAAACCAATATGCTTTTGAGGATTTTACCCTTACAGATGCCGTCCTTTATGGCAATAAAAAACTCTATGATGCACAAAAAGAGAAAGAAAAACTCTACATGGAAGGTGACTTTGAGTCCGATGAGGTCAATAACCGTCTAGGGGAACTTGAGATGATATGTGCCGATGAAGACCCGACGTATGAATCTGATGTGAAGATAGAAAAACTGCTTCAGTCACTTGGTTTTCCTGCAGAACAGCATGGAGAGCTCATGAGTTCATTGACAGGTGGTGACAAGTTTAAAATCTTACTGGCACAAGTACTTTTTTTAAAACCTGACGTGCTACTTCTTGACGAACCTACGAACAACTTGGATATGGACACTATCGCATGGTTGGAGCAAGAGCTGAAAAGACATGAGGGAACACTTATGGTTATCTCTCACGACAGACATTTTTTAAATGGTGTCGTGACACATATTCTTGATCTTGATTTTCAAAATATTCGTGAGTTTACCGGAAATTATGATGAGTGGTATATCGCTGCAAACCTTATAGCCAAACAAGCAGAAGCAGATAGAAGCAAAGCACTTAAAGAGAAAGAGGAACTCGAAGGGTTCATCAGACGATTCTCTGCGAATGCTTCTAAAGCAAAACAAGCAACCTCACGTCAAAAACAGTTAGACAAACTGGATGTACAAGCGATTAAACTCTCTTCACGTCGTGACCCGTCTATCATGTTTAAACCACACCGTGATATAGGAAATGAAGTATTGGAAGCAGAAAATCTTTCAAAGTCATATGATGGGGAGAGTGTTTTTGAAAATGTAAGCTTTAAAGTCAATGCTGGAGATAAAATAGCCCTCATCGGTGGGAATGGGGTAGGGAAAACAACACTGCTTAAAATCCTTATGGAAGAGATAAGCCCTGATACAGGTAATATGAAATGGGGGCAGACCATTACCTATAGTTATTTCCCTCAAAATACTACAGATTTGGTAGTAGGTGATGAAGAGTTGCCGCAGTGGATACAAGGCTTTGATGTGAAGTGGCACATTGATGATATTCGTAAAACACTTGGGCGTATGCTCTTCTCTGGGGAAGAACAGAAGAAAAAGATTGATGCTTGTTCAGGTGGTGAGAAACACCGTGTGATGTTAAGTAAAATGATGATGGATAGTGCAAACTTCTTGGTGATGGATGAACCAGATAATCATTTAGATTTAGAAGCTATTGTTGCATTAGGTGAAGCACTTCATAACTACAAAGGTGGGGTTATATGTGTCTCTCACGATAGAGAACTCATTGATGCTTTTGCCAATAGAATTATTAAGATTAATGAAGATGGGTCAATCATTGATTTTGAAGGTGATTATGAGACTTTTGTGGAACAACATGAGAAATAGATAGACTACTAGCATATGTATTCTACACTCATTACACAGACTTAGGGTATCTTAGTTACAGACTCGTAAAGGAGAGGATGATGACTAAGAGCCAATTTAAAAAAACTTTACAGATAGACAATAAAACATATACTTACTTCTGGCTTGATACCATAGCTTCTTACTATAACATTACTCTTTCAAAGTTGCCATATACCATACGAATACTTCTAGAAAATCTACTAGCACATTATGATGAGGAGATGGTGACACAAGAAGACATAGAAAAACTGGCTAAATGGAAAAAGAATCAAGATGAAGTAGCAGAGATAGCATATTTTCCTTCTCGTGTGGTCATGCAGGATTTTACGGGTGTGCCATGTATTGTAGATTTTGCGGCATTAAGAGAGGCTATGTTGGAGTATGGAGGTAATCCTTCAGATATCAACCCAGTAGTCCCTATTGATTTGATAGTAGACCACTCTGTACAAGTGGATTACTTTGGTACCGATGATGCATTGAGTGAGAATCTTCGTATGGAATATGGACGTAATGAAGAGCGGTATGCACTGTTAAAATGGTCTCAAAAAGCTTTTGATAACATTCGTGTGTTTCCTCCAGGTGCAGGGATAGTCCATCAGGTCAATCTGGAGTACATTGCAACTGTAGTGAGTCAAAAAGAATTAGAGCAAGAAACCATTCTTTCTCCTGATACGCTTATAGGTACAGACTCTCATACCACAATGATAAATGGTTTAGGTGTGATGGGTTGGGGTGTAGGAGGCATAGAAGCCGAAGCTGTAGCATTGGGGGAGCCGTATAGTATGAAAATCCCTGAAGTGGTTGGGGTAAGGCTTATAGGTAAACTCCCTGTAGGCGCTACAGCTACAGATATGGTGTTACGTGTAACACAAATGCTTAGAGAAGAAGAAGTGGTAGATAAATTTGTAGAGTTTTTTGGGGAGGGGATGCAAGCACTTTCCCTTCCAGATAGAGCAACGATAGCAAATATGTCACCAGAGTATGGTGCAACGATGGGCTTTTTTCCTGTAGATGAAGAGACCTTGGGTTATATGAGACTCACCAATAGAGCAGAAGAAGCTGCGCTTGCAGAGGTCTATCTTAAAAAGCAAACACTTTTTTATGATGCCAGTGTCGAAGCAGAATATACAAAAGTGGTGGAACTTGACCTACATACGATTGTCCCTGCTATCGCTGGTCCATCACGACCACAGGATAGAATAGCACTCCATGATGTCAAAAGCCAATTTCTCAATATGCTTTCGTGTGACTATGGACGTCAGATAGATAGCCACAGCATTAATGTCCTCGAAGATGAAATGTCTATGCCTGATGAAACCCCTATAGATACGTGTCGTATGACTACAGGACAAGTATGTGAAAATATAGAAATCAATCATAAAGAGCTGGAACTTTGTGATGGTTCGGTAGTCATCGCTGCTATCACATCCTGTACCAATACCTCTAATCCTTCAGTAATGATAGGGGCAGGACTGTTGGCTAGAAATGCTGTCAAAAATGGGTTGGAAGTACCTGCGTATGTAAAGACGTCATTAGCACCTGGATCCAAAGTAGTAGAAGCCTATTTGAAAGAAGCAGAACTACTTCCTTACTTAGAAACACTGGGGTTTCAGATAGTGGGGTATGGGTGCACTACCTGCATCGGTAACAGTGGTCCACTGGAGGAGGAGATACAAAAAGTTATCACTGAAAAAGAACTCATCGTCTCTGCTGTGCTCTCTGGTAACAGAAACTTTGAAGCACGGATACATCCACAGATCAAAACAAACTTTCTTGCCTCTCCTCCTTTAGTACTTGCTTATGCTTTGGCAGGGAAAATGTGGATAGATTTTGAAGAAGAAGCATTGGGCATAGGAAATGATGGTCAAGCTGTTTACCTAAAAGACATTTGGCCTTCACAAAAAGAGATAGATAACATTATCGCTTCGGTACTAAAACCTCGTATGTTTGAAGAAAAGTATGCAGATATTTTAGAAGGGGAAGCGCGTTGGAAAATGTTACAAATACCTGAGGATACTATATTTCACTGGGATAAGGACTCTACCTATCTTCGTTTGCCTCCTTATTTTGCGTATTTTAGAAAAGATGCTTCTGTGATAGCAGATATTAAAGAGGCAAAAGCATTGTTACTCTTAGGAGATTCTGTGACGACTGACCATATTTCTCCTGCTGGAAAGATACCTCTTTCTTATCCTGCAGGACAGTATCTTTTAGCACATAATGTTCCCCAAAATGCGTTTAACTCTTATGGTTCAAGACGGGGGAACCATGAAGTGATGATGCGAGGTACTTTTGCTAATGAACGTATTAAAAATAAATTGGTTGCACCTAAAGAGGGTGGATACACACTTCATTTTCCAGAGAAAAAAGAGATGTTTGTCTATGATGCAGCAATGCATTATAGAACTGAACATGTTCCTTTGGCAGTATTGGCTGGTGATGACTACGGTATGGGGTCTTCACGTGACTGGGCAGCGAAAGGTACACAGCTACTCGGTGTAAAAGCTGTGATAGCTACTTCTTATGAACGTATCCACAGAAACAATCTTGTGGGTATGGGTGTACTTCCCTTGGAGTTTAAAGAGGGTGAATCTGCGCAGACGTTGGGACTAGATGGTTCCGAGAATTTTAGCATAGAAGGATTGGGTGAGGTAAAGGCAGGAGGAGTATTAACTGTCAATGTTAAAAAAGAGGACAAGAGTACCTTGCGTTTTGAAGTCAATGTACGGCTAGATACCCCTGTAGATTTAAAATATTATTTAAATGGAGGGATATTGCCTTACGTATTAAGAGAAAAACTTAGTTGATGTTCGTAAATACCGTTTGTACATCTTCATCTTCTTCAAGTTTGTCGATGAGGGTTTCGAGTTCTTCCATATGCTCATCACTTAAATCTACTGGTGTATTGGCGATGTATTCCAAAGTAGATTTTTTAGGTTCAATACCTCTCTCTTCAAATGCTTTACTGAGTTCACCAAATGAGGTAAAGTCACCATAAATGCGTAAAATAGGTAAATCATCACCATTTTCTTGTGGTTCGACATCTTCTTCTATCTCTTCTAATCCATAGTCGATGAGGTCAAGTTCTAACTCTTCTACATCCATATCTTCTGTTTTATCGATGACAAAAACAGCTTTTCTGGTAAACATAAAGTTGAGTGAACCAGAAGTGAGCATCTCTCCACCATTTCTTGCCAAGATGGCTTTGACATTGGCAACCGTTCTTGTGTTGTTGTCTGTCGCACACTCAACAATCATCTGTACACCATGACTTGCTTTGACATCATACGTAAGTTCTTTGATATCTGCAGCATCTTTTGCAGCAGCTCTTTTGATGGCCGCATCGATGTTATCTTTAGGCATATTTTGTGCTTTTGCATTGAGGATAGCAGTACGAAGTTTAGGGTTCATATCTGGATCCATCCCACCCTCTTTTGCTGCCATAGTGATGATTTTACCTAGTTTTGGGAAGATACGAGAC
>CAZQOC010000054.1:0-8738 GCA_964594745.1 uncultured Sulfurovum sp. | reverse complement strand
TGTAGATTTGGCTGAAGGGGTGTTGTAGGTCGGGATGCCCTCACCCCGACAAATATTCAAACGCCTATGAATATTATTGTATGCAAATTAACTACGAATTACTTCGAATTCTTTTTGTCTCTTGCCATTCTCTTTCTCTCATTCGCATCCAAAGATTTTTTACGAATTCTAATAGACTCTGGTGTGATTTCTACCAACTCATCATCTTCTATCCACTCCATCGCAGACTCAAGCGTAATCTCTCTAGGTGTTACAAGTTTAATAGCATCATCAGCACCTGAAGTTCTCATGTTTGTTAAGGCTTTACCTTTAAGTGGGTTCACATCAAGGTCACCTGGTCTTGCAGACTCACCGATAACCATACCTGAATAGACTTTATCCTGTGGTTTAATGAACATGATACCACGTGCTTGAAGGTTGAAAATAGAGAAGGCTACGGCTTCACCATCATCCATAGAAACGAGTGCACCAGGTGTTCTAGACTCAACAGAACCTGAATACGCTCTATACTCCAAGAATGAGTGGTTCATAATACCTTCACCTTTAGTGTCTGTCAAAAACTCTGAACGGAACCCTATGAGTCCACGTGCAGGGATTTCAAATTCAAGTCTTACAGTACCGTCTGGCATTGGCGTAAGTTGTGTCATGTTTGCTTTTCTTTTTCCAAGTTTTTCGATAGCAACACCTTGGAACTCTTCAGGAACATCGACTACGAGGTGCTCAAATGGCTCCATTTTGACACCATTTTCTTCTTTAACCACAACTTCAGGACGAGCCAACATAAACTCAAACCCTTCACGTCTCATGTTCTCTGCCAAAATACCGATTTGAAGCTCACCACGACCAGAGACTTTAAATGAAGCATCTCCCATTGGTTCCATACGCATAGCGATGTTTGTCTCCATCTCTTTTTCAAGACGCTCTTTGATTTTGTTAGATGTGACGTGTTTACCTTCTTGTCCAGCCAATGGTCCGTTGTTTACAGACATGATAACTGAAAGTGTAGGCTCTTCAACGTGCATAGGGTCAAGTGCTACTGGGTTTACAGGGTCACATACTGAGTCACCCACATCAATGTCAGAGAATCCTGCAATCGCTACGATGTCACCCGCTTCTGCTTCTTCAATGTCGATACGCTCAAGACCTTTAAATCCGATGAGTTTAGAGACACGTGATTTAGACTTAGAACCATCTGCTTTTACAAGAAGATACTCGTCACCTTTTTTCACTTTACCATTAAAGATACGTGCAATACCGATACGTCCAACAAAGTTGTCAGAGTCAAGGGTAAATACCTGTGCTTGCGTATCTGCATCTGGTGAACCTTGTGGGTAGGGTACTTTTGTTAAAATGGCTTCATAGAGTGGCTCCATGTTTTTGTTTTCATCTTCCATCTCCCATTTTGCATAGCCATCTCTTGCTGCTGCATACAGTACTGGGAATTCTAGTTGCTCCTCGCTAGCATCTAGTGCCACAAGAAGGTCAAATACTTCGTCCATCACTCTGTCTGGCTCTGCACCGTCTTTATCGATTTTGTTGATAACCACTACAGGGATAAGACCAAAACCGATTGCTTTTTTCAAAACGAATTTAGTCTGAGGCATAACACCTTCTTGTGCATCTACAAGAAGAAGTACACCATCTACCATCTTAAGAACACGCTCAACTTCACCACCAAAATCGGCGTGACCCGGAGTATCGATGATGTTGATCTTGTGATCACCATACGTAATGGCAGTGTTTTTAGAAAGAATGGTAATCCCTCTTTCTTTTTCGATAGCATCAGAGTCCATGGCTCTCTCTTCTACCTCTTGGTGTGCTTCAAACGTACCTGATTGTTGTAGAAGTTCATCTACCAATGTTGTTTTACCGTGGTCAACGTGCGCGATAACGGCAATGTTTTTAATTTTTTGCATAATAATTCCTGAAATTAAGGGATGAACCTTATAAATTTGCGCGAATTATAGCGAAAAGTTACTATAGTATAGATTTTGTGTAGATTTGTAGTGGATAAATGCCCGAAGGAAATACCTTTAGGTGCCACCCTACATCATTTGATATTTACGCGTAGGGTGGGTTCACCCACCTTTTTACAAGGACAACCCATAAATCTCATGATAAGTTTTCATGGCATAACGGTCTGTCATGGCTGCGATGTAGTCTGCGATGACACGTTCTTTTTTACGTGTTTCAAACAGTTCTTTTTGATGTGGGGGCAAAAGGTCATTATCCTCTCTAAATGCCTTATAGAGTCCTTTAATACACTGCTTTCCAGCGTACATTTTTCTGGCTATTTTTTCATGTTTATAGAGTTTTTTAAGCAGCAATTTTTTAAGTCTTTTAAGCTGGGTGGCTGTCTCTTTTGAAAAGCCCACGGGGAGTGCTAAACTGGCATCTAAGGTTGTAACGATAGGTGCATCTTGACGATACATTTTTGCTCCCTCTTTGGAGTTGGCTATAAAATCTTCCACCAGCAGTTTAATAAGCCCTGCAACAAAACGGTGACGGTAAAGTTTTTCACCTCTTATCACACCTTCGCGTTGTACCATCTCATCGACACGTAGACACAGAGGGTCTTGAAGCAAGTCATCAAAGGTAATGAGCCCATACTTGATGCCATCATCGATGTCGTGGGAAGTATAGGCTATCTCATCTGCATGGTCAACCACCATAGCTTCTAGGCTAGGGTGCTTGTCCAAATCAAATCGTGCATCAAGGTCTTCTAAAAAAGGTTTTTTATATGGATAAGAGTGTTTAAGCACCCCTTCAAGTGTAGCAAAGGTGAGGTTGAGCCCATCAAAATCTTTATAGCGTTTTTCCAGTTTGGTCAGTACTCTAAAAGACTGAAAGTTGTGTTCAAAACCTAAAGGTCTGCCATCGGCTTTAAGTTGTCTGTCCAGCTCATCTCCTCCCACATGTCCAAAGGGTGTATGCCCCAAGTCATGGGAAAGAGCGATGACTTCTGCAAGTGTTTCGTTAAGCTCTAACATACGTGAGAGGGTACGTGCTATTTGCGAAACTTCTAAAGAGTGTGTAAGGCGTGTACGAAAATAATCACCTTCATGGTTAAGAAAAACCTGTGTTTTATACTCTAGTCGTCTAAATGAGGAGCAGTGCAAAACTCTGTCTCTGTCTCTTGCATAGGGATCTCTAAAATCTTCTTCAAAACTAAAAAAACGTTGTGAGGGCTGCATTGTCTACCTTTAAATTATATTGCTATAATTGTAGCAAATAAACATAGCATAGTAGGTGAGTCAAATGGAAAAAGTAACAATGTACCAAATAGAATATGAAAAACCAAAAGTCACACTTTTACAAGAGTCTGGACTGGGTGTGGCTGAGATAGCTGCTAGAACTTGTTATGACTCCTTTGAAAACAGTGAAAATGCCTGTGTTAAACGTGCTATGGAACATTTAGATACCGATGCTATCAACAACATCGATGATTCTGACTTGCTTGCCAATCTCGCCTGGGTACATCACCATCACTCCATCATAGAACATGCCACGCTCTCTTACTTGGTGCAAGGCACAAGTAGAGGGGTTCTCCAAGAACATGCGCGTCACAGATTACAAGCCATTTCTGTACGCTCAACGCGTTACACAATGTCTTCTGTCATTAACGCTTTTGTCGCTTCGCTTGAGAGCGAAGATGGTTTTACTTTCTTTTTAGAGAAAGTCCTTGGGCTTCATCTTTTTGTGGTCACTGATGAGGCATATTTAAACATTGAGATAAAAGCGATGTATGACAAACTCATGTTTCAGTATAAAAGAGATGCTGATTTTCTTAAAAATGCCATCGCTAAATCTTCTTTACCACTTATAGAAGAGTGCAAGGGTGACAGTCAAACACTTTATAATGCTTTTGAGATGGGTAAGAAAAAAAGAAATGTGGGAGATGGATTTAAGCATATTGTCTCAGACAACTGGAAGGTAGATATGGTTGTGACATTTAACATTCGCTCTCTCAAAAACTATTTTGATTTGCGTGATTCAGGGGCTGCATGGTTCCAGATACAATGGCTTGCACAGGCAATGAAAGATGTCACCCCTGTTAAATATTTGAAACTCATAGATAAAGAGTATAAAAATGCTTAACTTAAGGAACCTCTAAAGCATTACCTCTAAGGAAAATAACTTAGCTATAATTACAAAAAATATTTGGGGAAATACTTTGCATACTTTAAAAACGTTTTTTTTCTTACTTTTACTACAAATAGGGCTTATTGCCCAAGTATTAAGTATAGATACTATCTCTAGCCATATTGAAAACACACTGCAAACCCGTCTAAAAGGTAAAAATAAAAATATTGTACATCATATCTATACACAAACGGACTATAGACCTGTGTGGATAGGGCAAGAAAATCAAGAAAAGATGAGTCAACTTATAGATGCACTTAAAGACCCTTTGTTTAACTATAAAAATAAATCTTTTGACCAAAAAGCTATCAGACAACTTTTCTTTCAGCTAGATAATGGAGACATTACGCCTTCTAAAAAAGCTGCTGTCTATGCAAGACTTGATGTCATGCTTTCAAATTCATTTGTACGCTTGGTTCGCTTTATTGTACAAGGTGATGTAGACTGGAATTTAGTTCAAAAAAAGTTAAAAGATCTTAAAACTAGTGATGATATTACAGCACGATGGGAAATGGTACCAAGAAGTTTTCCCAATGCCAATAAGGTAGCCAGTGCTGCAATCAATGGGAATATACGTGAATATCTAACGTCACTCATACCTATGGAAAAACGCTATAGAAAACTTGTCAAGCTTTTAAAATCTTATCGTGTAATGAATAAATTTCCCAAAATACCTTACAGCAATAAAATATATAAACTTGGTGACAGTAACAGTCGTATAGAAATGATAAAAAAACGTTTGCAAATTTCTGGAGACTACCCAAAAAATGCAGCTATAAATTCTACATTTGATGAAACACTAAGAAAGGCTGTACTAACCTATCAAAAGCGTTATTTACTTAAAATCACTGGTACCATTGATAAAACAATGACCTATTATTTGAATCAACCTGCAAGAAAAAATATACAGGCAATTATTACCAATTTGGACAAAACAAAACTTTATCCTAAATCTTTTGAAGAAGAGTACGTTGAGGTGAATATTCCAGATTTTAATCTTAGGTATTACAAAGATGGAGCAAGACGCATCAAAATGGGTTTAGTAGTAGGACGCATAGATAGACCTACACCTCTTTTTTCAAATGCCATTCGTTATATGGTGCTCAATCCTACATGGACGATTCCTGATAATCTTATTAAAAGAGATTTAATCCATGTGCTTAGAGATAACCCTATGTATTTGGAAGAAAATAATATTCATGTTTTCTCAGGCAACAGAGAGATTCAAATTACTCAAGAGATGCTTGACCCTTATGAAAACAGTAAAAAACGTGTCCCGTACCGTTTTGTACAGTTCCCTGGAGATAACAATGCTCTTGGACGTGTAAAGTTTATGTTCCCGAACAAATATGCTGTCTATTTACATGATACGGACAATAAATCATTACTTTCCAGACGTTACAAAATCTATAGTTCTGGATGTATGCGTGTAGAGAAACCTTTTGATCTTATGCACATACTTCTTGAACATGCCAGAGGGTCGTATTCACAAAGTGACATAGAAGAAATATTTGCAAGTAATAAACCTACAACCATTAAACTTTCAAAAGCTATCCCTGTACATATACTTTACTTTACTGTCTATGAAGAAGATGGTCTAGCCTACTTTAAAAATGATATTTATTTGTATGATAAAATCATTGAAGAGTCTGTACAAGGACATAAAAAACCTACATTTAGCATTCCTAAAAAACGTATGATATCTGTCAAAAAACAAGGGACAAAACCTCTAACAAATTAATTCTTTGATTTACGCATCTTTACACGTTGAAGATGCGTAAGTGCTATTGCCATAGCATCGGTAATATCTAAAGGCTTAATCTCTTTTTTGATGCCATAAAGCCTTTTCACCATAAAGGCTACTTGTTCTTTACTTGCTTTTCCGTTACCCGTAACAGCTTTTTTCACTTGTAATGCTGTATATTCATGAAAAAAACCTACTTCTTGAAGTATTTTTAAACACAAAGCACCCCTAAATTGTGCTAGTTTTATGACAGATTTTGGATTGAATGCGAAAAAGATATCTTCAATGGCAACTTCATCAACTTTATGTGTCTTTAAAATAAGGTCTATTCCTTCTACAAGCTCTACCATTTGGGCTTGTAACTCTTTCTCTTTCATTTTCAGTAAACCAGCTTCAACAAGTGAAAAGTTTTTCCCATCCCAGTCTATGATGCAATAGCCTAAATTACGGCTTCCTGGATCTATTCCTAGTATTTTCATTCACACCTTTGTTCACATAGTGAATAGACTATTCAATATATGTTTTCTAACGCTATTTTAGCTTAAATTGGCTAAAATGTTATAAGTTATTCACATTAAGATTTTAAACTTAATAGTTATGTGAAAAAGAGGATTATAAAACAATGAATATTGGACAAAAAGTACTTTTTGAACTTAAAAAAGAGATTTCAGAAACAGAATATGAACGCTATATTAAAAAACTTGTCTATGACGCTAAGCGTTCACGTTCCAATATTGTCTATTTTTCTGCTCCTAATATGATTGTTGCAAAATGGATAAAAACAAAATATACAGATAAACTTAAACATCTATTTGAACTTCAAAACCAAATCAAACCAGAACTGGAAATAACTGTAGGATTACAAACAAAACAAGCACCAGCTGCCGTTGTGAAACATGTAAATGATAAAAGTACCTCAAAAAGTACCCATCTTAACCCATCTTTGACGTTTGAAAGTTTTATTGTAGGAGATTCCAATCAATTTGCCTATACCACTGCAAAATCTGTGGCAGAAAAACCTGGAAAACAGTACAACCCACTTTTTATCTATGGTGGGGTTGGTTTGGGAAAAACCCATTTACTTCAAGCCATTGGTAACTACCACATAGATTTAGGAAAAACAGTTATTTACACAACACTTGAACAATTCATGAATTCTTTTACCTCACATTTGCGTTCACAAACCATGGATAGATTTAGAGATAAATTTAGAGAATGTGATTTGCTGCTTATAGATGACATACAATTTTTAAGTAGAAAAGAGCAAACCCAAGAAGAATTTTTTCATACCTTTAATGCACTCTATAATACCAATAAACAAATAGTTATCACTGCTGACCGTGCGCCCAATAAAATAGCTGGACTTGTAGACAGACTGCGTACACGATTTGAATGGGGGCTAATGGCTGATATTCAACCTCCTGGACTTGAAACCAAAATTGCTATTATTCAAAAAAAATGTGAATTAGATGGTATCAAACTTAACAATGAAATCATCAATTTTATTGCTACACATATGGGAGATAATATCCGTGAAATTGAAGGCACTATTATAAAACTCAATGCCCTCTCAAATATGCTCAACCAAGAGATTACTTTAGATTTTGCACAAAATGCCATTAAAGATCAACTAAAAGAAAAAAGAGACAATGTAACCATTGATGATATTGTTAAGATTGTTTCAAAAGAGCTAAATATTAAACCTTCTGACATCAAGTCAAAAAAACGTACTAAAATGGTCGTAAATGCAAGACGAACAGCTATTTATTTAGCAAGAAATCTTACACCAAACTCTATGCCACAAATCGCACTTTATTTTGGTATGAAAGACCATACTGCTATCTCTCATGCTATGAAAAAAATAAACGAAATCATCGATAATGACGAAAATTTTAAAGTCTTATTAGAAGAACTTTCAAATAAAATACATACCGATAGTCAAAATACACATACATGATAATAATTGAATAACAAATGAAATAAAGCATACCTCTAAAAACTTGAATAAAAAAAAGATATAATTTTAATAGTGAAGAAATGTGAATAATTTCTACTATTAATTATTCCATCAAACAACGATAATCTGGGTACTAAAGTAGTTTTTCACAATTTCATGTCAAACTACTACTACTTACTAAATATTATTAAAATAAGGAAAGTCAATGAAGATTAAAGCAAATAAGCAAATCATAGAATCCATACTTATTAATTTACAACCTTTTTTAGAAAAAAAAGATGCAAGTCAAATTACATCTCATATTCTCTTTAAAACAAAAAATAATAAATGTATTATAAAAGCAACTGATTCTGAAATTGGTTTAAAAATTGTTACTAATAACATTAACATAGAAGCTGAAGGTGCTTTTACTGCCAATGGTAAAAAACTTTTAGACATTATTCGTATTTTAAAAGATGATGACATCATTTTAGAATTATTAGATAATACACTTATTATTAAACAGAAAAATTCTAAATTTAAACTTCCTACATTTGATCCTAATGCTTATCCTGATTTTCCGAGCATTGAAGATAAACCTCAAATTACTTTAGATTCTTTAGCTCTCATTCAAAATCTTAAAAAAATATCTCCTGCTATAGATACAAACAATCCTAAATTTGAACTCAATGGAGCTTTAATCAATATTAAAAATGATTCTACAGATTTAGTAGGAACAGATACAAGAAGACTTGCCATAGCTTCAATCCCAGGAAATAATTCTGAAGCCTTATCTCTTATTGTGCCAAAAAAAGCTATTTTGGAAATACAAAAACTGTTTTTAGATCAAATAGATATTTTCTTTGATGAAACAAATCTAATTATCAGTAATGAAAATTACTTTTTTTATACAAG
>CAZQOC010000053.1:0-8840 GCA_964594745.1 uncultured Sulfurovum sp. | reverse complement strand
CCTCGACCTCCGGCTTATGAGACCAGCGCTCTAACCAGCTGAGCTACCTTGACTTATTGTGAAGAGACGGAATTCTAGCTAAAGATACCTTTATTGTCAATAGTATTTACTATAAATTGATAAAAAAAGTGTTATTTGCATAAAAAATATATAGTTTAGTCATATTGACTCATATATATTAAATTTTTATAAGAAACTTATTGACATTTTAAAAAAAAATGACTACAATGCGATTACAAAAATAAACCAAAAAGTATTAAAGGAGTCACTATGGCATTTGAACCATTAAAAGATAGACTTTTAGTCGAACGTGAAGAACAGTCAAATCAAACAGCTTCTGGGCTATACATTCCAGACACAGCAAAAGAAAAACCTCTCGAGGGTAAAGTAGTTGCTGTCGGACCAGATGCAAAAGAAGACGGTATCAACGTAAATGATACTGTCGTTTTTGCAAATTTTTCAGGTATGGAAATTGTAATTGAAGGTAAAGAATACCTTATTTTACTAAGTAAAGAAGTGCTTGGGTTAATTAAATAAATTAAGAAAGGATTTATACATGGCAAAAGAAATATTTTTCTCAGACAAAGCAAGATCTGGTCTCTTTGAAGGTGTCACAAAACTAGCAGATGCAGTGAAAGTGACTATGGGACCAAGAGGACGTAATGTACTTATTCAAAAAAGTTACGGTGCACCACACATTACCAAAGATGGTGTATCTGTAGCACGTGAAATTGAACTAGAAGACACACTTGAAAACATGGGTGCACAACTGGTCAAAGAAGTAGCATCTAATACCGCTGATGAAGCAGGTGATGGAACAACTACAGCTACAGTACTGGCACACTCTATCTTCAAAGAAGGGCTAAGAAACATTACTGCAGGTGCAAACCCTATTGAAGTAAAGCGTGGCATGGACAAAGCATCTGTAGCCATCATTGAAGAACTTAAAAAGATCTCTAAAGAAGTAAAAGATAAAAAAGAGATAGCTCAAGTTGCAACTATATCTGCAAATTCAGATGCTGTCATCGGAGATTTGATTGCTGAAGCAATGGACAGAGTAGGCAAAGATGGTGTTATCACTGTTGAAGAAGCCAAAGGGATTAATGATGATCTTGAAGTAGTAGAAGGTATGCAGTTTGACAGAGGGTACATCTCACCTTACTTTGTAACCAATACAGAAAAGATGACATGTGAATTAGAATCTCCTATCATTCTTTTAACAGACAGTAAACTTACATCACTTAAAGATCTTGTACCTATGCTAGAACAAGTACAACAAAGTGGTCGTCCTCTTCTTATCATCGCAGATGACATCGAGGGTGAAGCACTCTCTACACTGGTACTCAACAAGTTAAAAGGTGTACTCAACATTACTGCTGTAAAGGCACCAGGTTTTGGTGACAGAAAGAAAGAGATGCTTAAAGATATTGCTATCCTTACAGGTGCAACACTCATCACAGAAGAGCTTGGACTTACACTAGAAAAAGCTACCTTGGCTGACCTTGGACAAGCAGGACGTGTTGTTATAGACAAAGACAATACAGTCATCGTAGATGGAAAAGGTGATAAGGATGCAGTCGCTGCACGTGTCAATGAAATCAAAACACAAGTAGCATCAACCACAAGCGAGTATGACAAAGAGAAACTTCAAGAGCGTCTTGCTAAGCTTTCTGGTGGTGTAGCTGTCATTAAAGTAGGTGCAGCCACTGAGACAGAAATGAAAGAAAAAAAAGACAGAGTCGATGATGCACTCTCTGCAACCAAAGCAGCAGTGGATGAAGGTATCGTCATCGGTGGCGGTGCAGCACTTATTAAAGCAAGTCAAGCTGTCACACTTGACCTTAAAGATGATGAGGCTGTAGGCGCAAACATCATTCTAAGAGCTGTTTTTGCACCGATGAAGCAAATTGCAACCAATGCAGGATTTGATGCAGGTGTTGTAGCTGACAAGATAACAAATAGCAACGATGCAACACTTGGATTTAATGCCGCGACAGGAGAGTATGTCAATATGATAGAAGTTGGAATTATTGATCCACTAAAAGTAGAACGTGTAGCACTTCAAAACGCTACTTCCGTATCTAGCTTACTCCTGACCACAGAAGCAACTATTTCTAATATCCCTGAGGCACCAACCCCAATGCCAGATATGCCACAAATGGGTGGTATGCCAGGTATGATGTGAGACACGTAAAGAAAACATGAATAATTTCATGTTTTTAGTGTCGAAACCGAAGCGGTGGAGCAAAGCGACCCGCGTAGGCAAACCGTAAAGAAAACGTGAAGAGTTTCACGTTTTTAACATCGAAACCAAACTTACCTTTTTATTTTAATAGCTCTTCTAATTCTTTTGCTGGTAACGGCTTGGAAAATAAATACCCTTGTGCATAATCACAATCAAAATCATATAGTAAAGTTGATTCTTTAGAGGTTTCAACTCCTTCACCCACAACTTTAAATCCTAAACCATGAATAAGCTTTATCATTGATTTAACTGTGATTTGATGATCTAGATTAGAATATAAATCAAAGATAAGGGATCTATCTATTTTTATCATAGATAAAGGAAGCATTTGTAAATGTTTTAATGAGGATGCACTTGCACCAAAATGATCTAAACTCAAAGAGAGTCCTAAGTCTTTAAATAACTTAAAGTCCATAGCTGTCTTTTCAACATTTGCCATAGCAGAACTTTCTGTAATATCCAAGTTAAAATCTCTTGGATCCACAGAATGGTCTGAAAATAAAGTTTCTAATTTCTGAATAAATTTATCCACATGCATTTCTTTTAAAGAGAGGTTCAATGTTGTCTTAAATTTTTTTAACCCCATATCATCCCATACTTTACGCTGCTTAATAGCTTCCCTAAAAACATATTCCCCTATATCAATAATAAGTCCTGTTCTTTCTGCTACTTCCAAGAACTTGTCTGCACTTACTATACCTAACTCTGGATGATTCCATCGGATAAGGGCTTCTGCTCCTATCATATCCTCTGTTTTTAAATTAAATATAGGTTGATAATATAGAAAAAATTCATGATTTTTTAATCCCATTTGAATCTCTTCATTTATCTTCATGTCATCTTTCCCCATTGTCTGGTACGCTGTTGTAAATAAAGCTATATTAGAATCACTTTCCTCCTGTGCTTCATGTAATGCCATATACACATGGTTTATCAATTTGGTAGCATTCTCCCCATGATTTGGATATTGCACCGCTCCTATAGAAGTCGTTAGATGTACATTATTCTCTTCATTATTATGTAAATCTGAAATCAGTTGCTTTGCAACATCATGTGTTTCATCCTCATCAAGTGACTTTTCTATCACCACAAGAAACTTATCACAGTCCATACGGTAACAATGCCTTGTTTCATCATCCTCTTTTTTAAAATATTCAGAAACATCTTTTATTATTTGATTAGATGCCCTAACACCCAAGGTAGTTTGTAGTTCATTAAAATGGTCAATGCCCAATAAAAGCAAAGTAAAAGATTCTGATGATTTTTGCTTTTCCATCACTAAAGTATTAATATCTGTCAATGCAGAAAATTGACTAGGTAGCCCTGTGAAAAAATCTATCCCACCATCTTTTTGTATGGTTTTTGCTTCGGTAGGCACAACGGCTTGCATATCAATAATACAGGTAATGGTTTTATCAGTATTCCATCCACTTTTATCTACATAAATATTAACCTGTTTCATCTTACCATTGATTACGAGTAACACATTTTGTAAGTGAAAAGTATCTTCTCTTTTTTCTGACTCATATTTTAGTACTTCAAAAAAATCACTTGGATCTGATGTATCGACTTTAAGTTCAATTTTTCTTGCATTTGCCATTTTATGATATTGATTATCTAATGAAAATAAAACTTTAGCTGACTGGTTGGCAAAAATAACGTCATAGTTTTCTGAAAGCACCATCATAGCTTCACTTAAATATTCTTTTTCTTTTTTTAATAATGTTAACTCTTCTAGTTGCATTTTCAACTTTTTTTTGTAGCGCATACTCAACAAAAGAAATATGACTAACATAATCACTAAACTTATACTCATAATTAATACTGTTATATTCATTTTACACCTATCTTAATAATTTTTGGAACTCAAATACAGGCAATGGTTTTCCATAGTAATATCCTTGAAGTAAATCACACCCGTAACTCATTAACAACTCACTCATTCTCTCGTTTTCTATCCCTTCTGCTACAACTTTCATACCTAAATTGTGCCCAAGTTCAATCATGGCCTTCACAATTCGTTGATCTTCTTTATTTGTTAAAATATAATCAATTAAGGTTTTATCAATTTTTAAAATATCTGCAGGGAATCTTTTTAAATAGACAAAAGAGGTATATCCTGTCCCAAAATCATCCAGAGAAATACCAACACCCAGTTTTTTCAAATTCCAAAATTGTTTTTGTGTAGATTCTTCACTTATCATTGCGGAACCTTCTGTAATTTCAAATTTTATTAGTGAGGGGTTTACTTGATGGTGCTGTATCTGTTTTGCTACATTTTCCACAAAGTCCTTTGCCTCAATTTCAAACAATGTTATATTGATAGATACATCTATTTTTTTAAATTTAAAAAGTTCCCAGCGTTTTTGTTGTTTTAAAACCTCTTCCAATACAAATCTACCTAATTCTACAATGAAGCCTGTTTTTTCCATAATAGGAATAAAAAT
Source organism: uncultured Sulfurovum sp. (assembly GCA_964594745.1). GTDB lineage: Bacteria > Campylobacterota > Campylobacteria > Campylobacterales > Sulfurovaceae > Sulfurovum. The sequence goes on along the minus strand of CAZQOC010000053.1, from coordinate 4,148 downwards.
ATATGGTGCAATAAGCCCATATTTTGGATGATTCCAACGAATAAGTGCTTCTGCAGAGACCACTTCTTTCTCATAACTATCTATAATTGGTTGATAGTACACTTCAAACTGATTTTTTTCTATAGCTTCATGCATTTCATTATGCAGCAATAATTCATCATAATCATGTACTAGGTCTTCTGCTTCATAGATTTGAATGCGTCCATCTCCATACCCCTGCGCCTGAGATAATGCCTTATATGCCTTATCTAATAATCCTCTTGTTGAACCACTGTCTGGATACATACTAATCCCCACAGAGGCAGTTAAATATAATTTCACATCTTGCATTTTATAAAAAGATGCTAATTGCTTCTGAATATCCTTAACAAAACTAAGAATTTCTTCTTGATTACTCAAATTTGAAATAGAAATCACAAAATTATTATAATAGGTATGATACACGGAAATATCTAGTCTTGTTGCTATGCTTTCAAGATATTGGGCAAACTTAATAAGTATGATATTAATTTGGTCATAACCGATAATAGAACGCAGTGTGGAGAAATCATCAATATCAATAATGACAAGTGCTAGTTTTTGTTTATTTAAATGTACTTTAGCATACAAGGCATTTAAATCATGTAATAACTGAATTTGATTAGGTAATGCTGTGAGTTGATGTCTGGAACCTAAGGTTTTCTCTTTTTTCTTCTGTCGTAAATCATGGATGGAAATAATATTACACCACATATCATGTTTACTTCCTAGTAAACTACTATCAACATAAAGATTTACAGGGATGCCCTCACTATCATCTAGTTCATCTACTAATAAGCTAGTTTGAAGATAGGACAACATCTTTTCATCAGCTCTTTTATACTCTGAAGTAATTAATCTATCTAGTGTAACCCAATCTGTTTTGATCTTTATTTGGGGCATTTTAGGTAAAGATTTAAACATAAAATCTTTAGGTAAGTCTAAGAGTTTTTGCATGACTCTATTTGCATAGACTATTTTATTGTCATCCGATAGTATCAACATAGCATCTTCTGAGATATCAAATGCTTTTTGAAATACTTTGACTTTGTTGTCAACCACTTGAAGAAGTTCTTTTTTTTCTCTTGAAAGTGAATAAAAATGTATCCCTATGAATGCTATAATGATACCTAAAAGCACATAAGTACTATCAAATGGTATACTTGTGAAAAGACCACTGATTGTACTCATTCTTCACTCCCTTATCATTTTCATAGTGATTATATCATACAAGCCTTGAAGCTATGACAAAAAGTATTTTAACTCTTATTTTTACTCAGGCATAATGCTTCAACTCGTATCTGTCCATCATCTAAAATAAATTTTTTATCTATTTCTACTCTTTTTAAAGGCACTTTTTTTCCCATATAAGAAATTTGTGCCCATCCATCATGGCATTGTAGTGTTGGATTATGCATTTTAAACTTCTGGGTTATAACAGATAAATATTGTTCTTTTCTTTGTATTTGTAATGATATCTGCTCTTTATACCGTGCATGTATTTCTGGTAACTGCGAAGAAAAAGACTCTATCTTATATGTGAGTATTCGTTTAAATTCCTGTTTTTGTATATTAAATTTTTCAACTATTTCCATCAGCTTTCGAAGAGGAGATGTAGATAATACTAATTCTTCTACATGATTTACTTCACGTGTTTTACGCTGTAATATTTCTCTCAAACTATAAGAATAGCGTTCATTTAGTTCATTTAATGTATACAATATCTCCCTACTATCAGGCAATATCATTTCCATAGCAGCACTTGGTGTGGGTGCCCGCAAGTCTGCAACAAAATCACTAATCATGACATCAACTTCATGACCTACCGCTGAGACTACTGGTGTATGCATATGAAAAATAGCATCAGCAACGCGTTCTTCATTAAATGACCATAAATCTTCTGCCGAACCACCCCCACGTCCTACAACCACAACATCTGCATCTAATGTATCTGCGTAACGTAATGACCTTGCTATCTGTGTGGACGCGTCTTCTCCCTGTACCAGTGTATCTACAATGATAACATCCAGTAAAGCCCAGCGTTTTTCTATGATTTTAAGCATATCATGTAGTGCTGCACTCTCTTTGGCAGTGACGAGTACGATTTTTTCTAGATGTTTAGGAATCGCTTTTTTTCGTGAAGCATCAAAGTAGCCCTTCTGTTTGAGTTTTTCTTTGAGTTGTTCATAGGCAAGTGCCAATGCACCTTGTCCATAAGGCTCTATACGTACCGTTTGAAACTGGTACTCTCCTCTAGGTGTGTAAACAGAAACAGAACCCTCCACAACTATGTGCATCCCTTTTTCGATGCGAAACTTCATCCGGCTCACTGAAGAACGCCACATCACACATTTTATAGCACTTTTATCATCTTTGATAGAGAAATAAAGATGTCCGGAAGTATGATAGGTCACTGACGCCACTTCACCCTCAACAAGGGTATGCATAAAGGTAGCTTCTAAAAGTGATTTTATTTTGGTGTTGAGTGATGAGACACTCATCATAGATTGAGACATATTTTCTCCGTAGCGTGGGCATTCCTGCCCACAGAATTGAATCGTGGGCAGGAATGCCCACGCTACATTATTTTTTTTGTGCGATTAATAAGGTAGAAATACCCATAGAAAAAGATTTTGTATATTTCATTTCAAAACCAGCTTCTTCTAACTCTTTGGCTAACATTTCCGTGGTTAAAAATTCTTCGATAGAATCTGGTAAGTATTTGTATGCTTCATAGTTTTTAGAGATGAATCCACCTACTTTGGGTAAGATATTTTTCATACCAAAGTCAACGACTTTATCTACGAGCCCTCTACGCTCTTGCTTCGTAAATTCAAGAATCACTACTAGTCCACCAGGTTTTAACGCACGGTTAAATTCTTGTAATGCTTCTACTCTGTCTACTACATTTCTGATACCATAAGAGATAGAGATAACATCGGAACTCTCATCAGCAACAGGCAGTGCTTGTGCTTTACCCTCTATGAACTCTGCAAAGTCCACTTTACTGCGTGCTACTTCCAACATACCCACCGAAGGGTCTATGCCTACATAACTCTCTATAGTCACACCATTTTTCTGGGCCTGTTCTTTCCAGTAAATGAGTAAATCCCCAGTCCCTGTGGCTACATCAGTCACTTGACCCAACGCTTTTTTATCTAGTATTTCAAAAGCCTTGTCACATCCCTTTTTGCGCCACTGTATATCGATGCCCATACTTAAAACTCTATTGGCTTTATCGTAGGTTGATGCAATATCATCAAACATCGTGACGATTTTTTCTTGTTTTTCTTGTTTATCTGTGAGTTTTTCAATGCCCAAGGTTTTTGCTCCATATCATCATATCTACATCACACGTTTGCTGATGTAAAAACTGTAAATTCATAGTAGTATTATAGGTTAAAGAATTTGTAGAGAGCTTAGGTGTTTGATAAATAAGCATCCAGTCTATCTTTTCTTTTAAAGCATTTAACATTCCTTCGCCTCCTTCGACTACAACAAAAGAGGGGATTTCTAAAAAGTTTAAGTGATTTACAATTTCTACTTCTCTATTTTTTACAGAAAATAAAGGTATATTTCTATCAAAATTATCCTCTTTTGTATATATCTTTACATGAGGTGCTTTACTTTGCGTAAACCTACAATCTAAGGTAGGTCTATCTACTCTCACTGTATTACCACCTATCAGTAAAGTATCACAGACTTCTCTAAGCTGATGTACATGCGTAAGAGAAGCCTTAGAACTTAGGTATCCACCACCGATTCGTCCATTACTCGTTTGCGCAAGTTTAAAAAGTACAAAAGCACGATTTTGCCAAATCATAAAAGGTTCTAACAGGGCTTTACACGCATCTTCTAACACAGAAAAGGTGACGTTATCAAGTGTTGCAGCACCTTTATCATGCCCCACAATAGGATCCAAAGTACCAATCACAATACGTTCTAAAGAAAGTTGCCTAAGTAAAGATGCGCAAGAAGGGGTTTTGCCCTTATGAGAACATGGCTCTAAAGTGACATAGATACTACACTCTGAAAAAAAACTTTGGGGCAGGCTTAAAAGAAACTCATGTGCCATAGCAGCATCAAATCTATCAAAGGTGATGACTTTTTCTGAAAGGGTCTCATAGGCA
>CAZQOC010000052.1:0-8892 GCA_964594745.1 uncultured Sulfurovum sp. | reverse complement strand
TTATAACGTTTTAAACGCCAGGGTCTCAACGGTTTGTCACTACCAGAAAAATCACACTTGCGCCTGACAATAGAAACAACGCCATCTCCAGAACCTGTAGCTTTGTAAGAGATATGTTTTCCTGTCTGCTCTTCATACGCTTTAATCCAATCCTCATAGACAATTTTAGGAAAAGTAGCTCCTCTCGCATGTATCTGCGACCCGTTGAGCATAGTAGACGTCAATATAATAACACTTAATAGCCCTAATAGACGTTGCACTAACTTCATTCTATCTCTTTCATTAAAAATGCATTATTATACCTAAATACGGTTACATACAGGTAACATTACAGCCTTTACATAATGTTATCAAGATGTAATTATTTTATCTTATGATTCTTGGTTTACAAAGATAAATCTTGTCAGTTCACGCAAAGCAAGGCTTTGGGCTTATCAATAGAGATATCACTGAAATGACAAAGAAAATTTTGATTTTAAAGAACGCTTGTAGGTTGTTGGCACTCTGCGAAAATTTGTAAACCACTTTTGTAAAGCAATTTTTGTTATACTTGTCAAACACTATTGTAGGAAATATGTATGAATCAGACTAAAAAACGCTTAGCTATCATTAAACTTGCTATTTCGATGACAGACACAGAGACCATACAACTTCAAGTACTAAAACTTGGTTTACTCAAAACAGACAGTAAAATGAGAGAAATACTCTCTATGCTCAATGAACACAATTATGCTCAGGCGGAAAGACTCATATCACGTTACATAGAATCGCCCAATGATACCATTGTCCAAAGAACATCCCAAGTAGAAAATAGTGTACAAGAAGTTTCGACACCCAGCCCTGAAGAAGCGATGATAGAACGTAAAGAAGAAGTCCCTAAAGAAACGACAAGTAAACCACTTACCCTGCAAGACAAAATACAACAGGCAAAAGAGAAAGCAATCATAGATGAATTTCAGCTTTTTATAGAAGATCCTGATGAAAATACTGAGGAGATTCAAGAAGAAGTGAGTTATGATGCACTTCTTGATATTGCACCTAAGCCGAAACAAATGTCCAATGAAAATGTTAACTATGATGCACTCCTCAATGTAGAAGCAGATGATGTTTTGGTAGATAATATTACCTTGGATATCTCCGAACAAGAAGAAGATACATTTTTTAAAGAAACGCATACAGAGACAGTCACTGTAACAAATCATGATGATTTCTTTGATATACCACCATTAGATGAAGAACAGACAGAAGTTTCTATACCTGATGAGATGATAGAAGAAGAGCACTCTATGCCAAATAAATCACAAGAAAAACATAAGATAGAAGTGCCTATCATCAAAGAAGAAAAACCCGTTCTTCAAACTGAAGAAACACACTACCAGGCTATTTCATACATTGACCAAAAACTAAAGAATATGAATAACCAATACCCTCCTACACATATAAGCCATGACACATTCCCATCTGTAGATGCTTGGTTGTTAAAAATTGCAAATGAAGGCTACAGTGAAGCAGAAGTAGAAGCGATGATTAAAAAGACAGAGCAACTAAGTCAAACCAATAAATCTGAAGCAGCACAACTCTTGCTTGTCACTGCTGCGACACAATCAAAATATGCACATTTTAGACTTGCACGCGCACTCTTTAAAGGTGAAATATTACAAAAAAATCCAGCAGAGGCTTTTACTATTATCAATCGTTTAGCAGTCAATGATGACTATCCTGAAGCTATATGTGATTTAGCACAATTTTATGAAAAGGGTATAGGCATCAGCAAAGACAAGAAAAAAGCTGAAGCACTCTACAAAGAAGCGATGGATTTAGGTATACAAAGAGCGATGGATCACTATGAACGTCTGCGCAAAGAAAATAAAGGAATTTTCTTTGCATTTAGAAGATAATCATCTCTAAAGGGCACTTATTTTAAGCGCACTAAAGTTGCTGTATCCCTTCATACGCAACTTTTATCATTTTGTCTATCTCTTTTTTCTCTATCGTATAAGGGGGCATAAAATAAATCACATGTCCTAAAGGTCGGAGTAAGACCCCTTGTGACAACGCATATTCATAGATGCGTAAACCAATACGCTCTTTCACTTCATACCCTTGTAGTTCTATCGCTGTAACCATACCTTGTTGTCGTACTTCTTTGACATTTTTTAATGCTTTAAATTTTTCTACTTCTTTTTGAATATAGGATGCTTTTTTTTCATTTTCCTCTAACACAGCATGATTGTCAAATATCTCTAATGTCGCTAATGCAGCTGCACATGCAAGTGGGTTACCCGTATACGAATGAGAATGTAAAAAAGCCTTATATTCATTATAGTCACAATAAAATGCGTTATAGACATCATCCGTTGTCATGACAACAGAAAGAGGCAGATAGCCACCCGTAAGTCCTTTGGAAAGTGTCATAAAATCTGGTGAGATATCTGCATGTTCACAGGCAAACATTTTACCTGTGCGTCCAAACCCTGTCATGATTTCATCGGCTATGAGATGCACATCATATTTTTGGGTTAAGGCTCTTGCACCTCTAAGGTACTCGGGATGGTACATATGCATACCCCCTGCCCCTTGAATGAGTGGTTCAAGAATCAATGCTGCTATCTCATCTGCATCTACTCTCAATACATCTTCTAATGCTTCCAATGCCTCTTTTGCCGCTGCAATACTTTGATCTTTAGGCACACTTACTTGTTTATTGGCTATGAGTAGTGGTTCATATGTTTCTTTATATAGGGCGACATCTCCTACTGACAAAGCACCAATAGTCTCCCCATGATAAGAGTTTGTCAATGAAAGAAAAACAGGTTTACGTTTTCCTAAATTCAGATGATAATGGTAACTCATTTTGAGTGCTGCTTCCACAGCCGAAGAACCATTGTCAACATAAAAGACCTTTTGAAGTGCCTTGGGGGTTAAAGTAACAAGTTTATGTGCTAGTTCCACAGCAGGCTCATGTGTAAACCCTGCTAAAAGAACATGTTCCAAAGTATCAAGCTGTACTTTTATCTTATCACTGATGAGAGGATTTGCGTGTCCAAAAAGATTGACCCACCACGAACTTACAGCATCAATATAGGCATTATCCTCAAAATCATAAAGAAACACTCCCTTTCCTGATTTAATAGGAATAAGTGGCAATGTTTCGTGGTCTTTCATCTGTGTACATGGATGCCAAATAACTTCCAAATCACGCTGCATCATTTCAGAATTTTTTACTGTCATTATAGATATATGCTCCAATTCAATTACAATTAACCACAACTTTACTAAAATATTACAAATTTTTAGATTAAGGGCAGAAACAATATGATAAGTTGGATGCAAAAACACAATAAATACCTAGTATGGACCATATGGATAGCCACTATTGCATTTATTGGTGCTGGTTTCGTTGGTTGGGGTAGCTATAGCTTTGGCTCAAAAGCAGGAAATGTTGCAAAAGTAGGAAACATAGAGATTAAGCAATCAAAACTTAACATGGTATATAGCAATATCTATGGACAATACAACCAGATGCTTCAAGGGAAACTTGACGATAAAAAAGCCAAAGAGATGGGTCTTATCAAGCAAGCATTCTCCACCATTGCAACACAAGCCAAAATATTGAATTTTGCACAAGATATGGGCATTGTTGTTTCTAACGATGAATTAGTACAGAAACTTGAGTCAATCAAAGGCTTTCAAGAAAAAGGAAAGTTTAGCAAAGAGATATATAACACCTATTTACAATCGCAACGTCTAAAAGCAAAAGACTTTGAAGCTTCTCTTAAAGAAGAACTCATTATCACTAAAACCTTGGCTTTACTTGAAACAAAAGCACTTCCTTTAGAGATAGAAGCATTGGGCGCAGCAATGAATGTCGCAGATAAAATAGCGTATAAAGTATTGACAACATCGGATGTGCCTTATGTGTCAGATGAAGCAAAAGTCAAAGCATTTTGGGAAACACAAAAAGATAATTATATGACCGACAAACAATATAATCTCTCTTTCGTCTGGACAGCAAGTAATCAAGCAACCGTGACAGATGAAGAACTTAAAAATTATTATGAAGCAAACAGTTTCAACTACACAGATGAAAAAGGCAAACAACTTACTTTTGATGAAGCAAAAAGCAAAGTCACCAAAGATTTAAAACTTAAAAAAACAAAAAAATCTGCACAAAAAGCATATATAGCCTTTAAAAAAGGAGAAATGAAAAGTTCAGAGACGATGACACTTCCTCTAGGTGACTTAAAGTTAACACCTATGGTGTGGAATGAAATAGAAAGTAAAAATGTAGGTGATATTTTGAAACCTAAAGTTGTGGGGGAACAGTATGTCACAGTGAAGATTAATAAAGTCATCCAACCCCAAGTAATGACCTATGAACAGGCAAAAGATAAAGTGACAACAGCCTATGATTTACAAGCAAAAAAAGAGGCCCTTTTAACACTTGCCGAGTCTACACTTACACACTTGGATGATAACAACCTAACAGTCTCTGACTTTGTTACTTTAACAAATCGTGACAACCTTAAACCACTAAATTCAAAAGAAAGTTTACAATTTTTACAAAAACTCTTTACATCTAATAAAGAAAAAGGTATCATTAGCGTATTGGATAAGGTGATAGTTTATAATATCATTGAACAAAAACTCTTATCGGTAGATGAAAATAAGACAGATGTTGTAAAACAAACTGTCAACCAAATGAAGAAAAAGACATTTGAATCTAACTTCTTAAGAATGTTAGATAAACAATATCCTACAGAAGTCTATATGGGAGGACTTATAAATTGAGTGAAACAATCTTAGCTATAGATATCGGTTCAACAAAAATATGTGCGATTATAGCTGAGATTGAAGACTCAAAAGTCAACATTCAAGGACATGGCATTGCAAAATCCCAAGGGATTAAAAAAGGTGCCATTACCAATATTGAATTAGCCTCCAAAGCCATCAAAAAAGCGATTGCAGATGCAAAACGTATTGCTGGTTCTAATCTTACTTCAGCCACAGTATCTATCTCAAATGCTTATGCAAAATCTTTAAACTCTACAGGGGTTGTCAACATCCCGCACAAAGATATCTCTATTAAAGAAATCAATCGTGTCATGCAAACGGCACTTTATAATGCCAATGTACCAAATGAATATGAAGTAATACATGTATTGCCCTATAACTTTAGAGTAGATGACCAAGATTTTATTGAAGACCCATTTGGGATGAATGCTTCTCGCATGGAAGTAGATGTCAACATCATTATGACACAAAAATCAAATCTTTCTAATCTTAAAAAAGCTATACGTTCTGCTGGTGTTGAAATAAGTGGTATTGTACTTTCAGGTTATGCCTCTGCTATTGCTACAATGGATGAAGATGAAAAAGAGCTGGGTGTTGCAGTGATTGATCTTGGAGGTCAAACATCAAACCTGGTAATACACACAGGTAACTCCATCCGCTATAATGACTTTTTAGGTGTAGGGTCAAACCACATCACCAATGATCTTTCTATGGCACTGCATACACCATTACAAATCGCAGAGAATGTCAAGATACGTCATGGTAACCTCATTGAAACAAGCAATGAAGTGATAGAACTTCCTATCATAGGTGATGAAGAGAACCGCAACAACGTCTCTTTGGAAATTGTACATTCTGTCATCTTCTCTCGTGTAGAAGAAGCACTCATGATATTGGCTAGTTCACTTGAAAAATCTGCATTAAAAGAGCAGATAGGTGCAGGTATCATTCTTACAGGTGGGATGACTAAACTTAAAGGCATTAGAGAGTTAGCACAATCTATCTTCCCTGCTATGCCCGTACGTGTAGGAAAACCAAGTAATGATTTAGAAGGGCTCTTTGATGAACTCAAAGACCCTGCTTTCTCAACAGTACTTGGTTTACTTCTCTATAAAGCAGGAGAACATACACAATATGAAATAGATTTTGAACAAGAACTACTGCATTCTAAGGATGTGCAACAAGAGAACCTCAGTGATATTAAAATCGCAAATACTATCAATGAGGTAGAAGACATTAAGTTAACGAAGCAAAAAAAAGAGACAAAAGTAGACAAGCAACAAAAAACAGAAGATAAACCAGATGCATTTTCTTTTGACGATTTACCAGATATCTCAGAAGAGAATAACAATCCTGTTAAGAAGTTGGCCAATTGGGCAAAACAACTTTTTTAATGGGATAGAGTAACCATATCACATAAAGGGGAAGAAGATGGAAGAATTTGAAATAGACATAGTCGAAACAAAATGTCATACAAATGGCGCAAAAATAAAAGCAATCGGCGTTGGTGGCGGTGGTGGTAATATGATTAACCACATGATACAAGAAGGAATTCATAGTATTGACCTTATTGTAGCAAATACAGATGCACAAGCACTTGATAGTTCTCTTGCACCATACAAAATGCAACTTGGTATAAATGCCACAAGAGGGCTTGGCGCAGGGATGGTTCCTGATAAAGGGAGAGAAGCTGCCCTAGAGAGCTTTGAAGATATTAAAGAGATGCTTGAGGGTTCTGATATTGTCTTTATCTCTGCTGGTCTTGGTGGGGGTACTGGTACAGGTGCTGCACCTATCATTGCTCAAGCAGCTAAAGAGATTGGTGCACTCACTGTATCCATCGTCACCAGTCCATTTAAGTTTGAAGGTCGTAAACGAACTAAACTTGCAAAAGAGGGTCTTGAAGAACTCAAACGTGAAAGTGATTCTATCATCGTTGTACCAAATGAGAAACTTCTTTCTATTGTAGAAAAAAATCTTGGTATTAAAGAGAGTTTTAGAATGGTAGATGACATTCTTGCTCAAGCTGTGGGTGGTATCTCTAAAGTCATTCTTTCTCATGGAGAAAATGACATCAACCTTGACTTTGCCGATGTAAAAACAGTTATGTCTCATCGTGGTCTTGCACTTATGGGTGCTGGTTACTCAGTAGGTACCAATGCTGCTTACGATGCTGCAAAAGCAGCGATAGAGTCTCCACTTCTTGATAATATCTCTATCGATGGTGCGATGGGTGTACTTGTACACTTTGACATTCACCCAGATTATCCTATTATGGAAATCGGTGAAGCAATGAGCATTGTTGAAGAGTCTGCAGATGAAGATGCATCTGTTATCTTTGGTACAACAACCAATGAAAATATGGAACTGGATGAAGTGCGCATCACCATAGTAGCAACTGGTTTTGAAGATAAAAATGCTATTGCTGAGCCTACAACAGTCAAAAAACAAGAGACTCTTCTTAGTGCAGGTTCAAATACTAACAACATCAACACTATTTCATCACTTGGTGGCAGAAAAGTAGTCGGTGGCTATGATGAAAATGAAGACATCTTGGATGTCCCAACATTTTTAAGAAAGCAGATGGACTAAGCCTACTTAGTTTTACACTTTCCACCCCTTTTTAACAAAGAGACTCTTCCCCTCTTTGTTTTTATTACCCCTATCATACGCTCTCATTATTAACCATTTTTTGCTATGATACTTCAAAATTAACTTTGAGGATTTTAGATAATGAAACATATTAAATCTCTATCAACTATAGCAGCAACTGGTTTGGCAACAGTCCTAGCCACAGGAGTCACAGGCTGTACACAACAACAGCAGCAAGAACAAGCCAAAGGCGCTTTTGTCATCATCGAAGAGACAGCACCAGGTAAATACAAAATCAAAGACGAATTCCCTGCAGATGAAACACGTATTGTGCTTAAACAACTTGATGGTGTAGAGCGTGTACTTACACAAGCAGAGATGGACGAGCTTGTCAAAAAAGAAGCAGCCAAGATAGATAATGGTACCTCTAACCTCACACAACCAAATGCACAGATGTCTGGGGGTATGGGCTTAGGTGAAGTCTTACTCTCCAGTATCGCTGGTGCGATGATAGGTTCGTGGATAGGAAACAAACTTTTTGGAAACCAAAACTTCCAAAACAACCGTAAAGCAGGATATAAATCTCCGTCTACCTACCAAAGAAGTAAAAACTCTTTTAACAAACCTCGCAAATCTTCATCTAAAAGATCTGGCTTCTTTGGGAGCAAAAAAACTTCAAGTCGTTCAGGTGGATTTTTCGGTGGTTAAGCTACAAAAAACACAACCTCTCACTACAGAGTACTTAGAATCCCTTGGTTTTGTCTGGCATACAGATGCTGATGAGAGTGCATACATTTCAGATGAACTCATCATGCTTAGCGAAGATGAGGCAGAAGCCTACTACGAAGCTACCAATACACTTTATGACATGTATGTGAGCGCGGCGGAATATGTGGTGGAAAATAACCTCTTTCATGAGATAGGAATCCCTTTTAACCTTGTAGAGGTCATCAAGGAGTCATGGGAAAATGATGTACATTGGCATCTTTATGGACGATTTGATCTTGCAGGTGGAATAGATGGTAAACCCATCAAACTTTTAGAATTTAACGCAGATACCCCTACTGCACTCTTTGAGACTGCCATCGTACAATGGGCGCTACTCAAACAAAACGGTATGGAAGAGTCCAGTCAATTTAATGCTACCTATGAAGCTTTGCTTGACAACTTTAAACGTCTTGTCACACTTGACGAAGATGTATCTGGTTTTGAAGAGAATTACGATGGATGGAATTTTCTCTTTACTTCCGTTAGAGGTAACTCAGAAGAAGAAAATACTGTAAGACTCCTACAACACATAGCTAAAGAAGCAGGCTACAATACTGAGTTTGCCTATATCGATGATGTAGAGTTTGATGCCCAAGAAGGTATTTTTTATAATGACACAAACTATGAACTCTGGTTCAAGCTCATCCCTTGGGAAGACATAGCCCTAGAAGAATCCGACTTAGCGATGCTTTTAACAAACATCATTAAAAACCAAAAAGCCATCATCTTTAACCCTGC
>CAZQOC010000051.1:0-8911 GCA_964594745.1 uncultured Sulfurovum sp. | reverse complement strand
GAAACCATAGAGACCTCATCGATAATGAGAAGTTTGAGTTTTGAAAAACGCGTCTTTAGGTACTTCTTCTCCATCAATGACTCTACATACCCCTCATCTATGCTCTCACGTATTCCCAAAGCAAAAAATGAATGTATGGTCTGCCCTCCCAAATGTGACGCGGCTATACCCGTAGGTGCTACAATAGTCGCGTAGACTCTGCGCTCTTTGAGGTACTGAGTATAGAGATTCAACAGATATGTCTTTCCCGTACCTGCTGAACCTGTGATGAAGACGTTTTTACCTGATTTGAGTATATTAAGTGCGGTGGTTTGTTTCATGCGTATTTACAACCTAGTTATTATCTTTAGTGTAAGTGTATCAAATATATAGGAAATAACGTAATAATATGTCAATATGCAAGATTTTTAAACCTTGAAAAATATTTTAACTATAATCCTCATGTAACCTTTTAGGTTATAGGGTAGTGTTCTGCTCTTTTTTATAGATAGGTGGGCATGAAACAGTTTTACTGTTTGTTGTTTTAGCGTTGCTAAAACGGTTGGGTTATCTTATGAGAAAGGGTACGCTATGGAATACATTATTCCTGTACTGTCTGTTATACTTGGAAGTATTCGAGTTGCTATTATGTGGCTTGATTATAAAAAGTGTAAGAAGCACAAGGACACAGATTAAGAAATTAATCTCACAAGGTATAGAGAGAGACAACTCTCTATACTTCTGTGTACCCTTTCCACAATTTTACAAAATTAACCTTATATACAAATAAATATCATTACAGTCCAACTTCAATAAACTAAGAGTATCATACCTCCATGACAAATACTCAAAACAAAAACATACAAATAGCCCTGCTCATCGTTGCGACACTTGGCATCATGTCAGGCATTACCATCGTTTCATCACTCCCACTCATTAGCCATACTTTTTCCAACATCCCTCACATAGAGTTTCTCTCCAAATTGATGCTGACCATCCCTTCCATTATCATCGCTATTTTTTCTCCTGTTGCAGGACATATAGTCGATAGATTTGGACGGCTTAAGCCTCTGTATCTGGGTATATTTCTTTTTATAGTAGGTGGGAGTTCAGGATTTTACCTGCATGACTTTTATGTCATCTTAGGTGGACGTGCCATACTTGGACTTGGCGTTTCACTCATTATGACAAGTTCAACAGCACTCATAGGTGACTATTTTAGTGAAGAGACACGCCATAAATTTATGTCTAAACAAGGTATGACCGTTGCTTTGGGAGGCATAGTGTTCATCACCGCAGGTGGTCTACTCGCTCAAGTACATTGGTCCTACCCTTTTGCTATCTACCTCATCCCCATCTTATTTGTACCTTTTTTAGTAAAGTCACTCTATGAACCTCAGAAACACAAACACATAGAAGACTTAGAGGTAGAAGCAAAACTTTTACCCGTCTACCTCACTGCCTTTTTTGTGATGGTACTCTTTTATATGCTACCCACACAGTTTCCCTACCTCATCGTTAACACCCTAGGTGGAAAACCACAGACCATCGGCTTCGTCATCGCTACAGCCATGACCTTTAATGCTTTGACATCTATGCAGTACGCGAAGATAAAAGCCAAGTTCTCCTACATTCAGATCTACGCTGCAACCTTTACACTCTTTGCTTTGGGACTCTTCATCATTTCTCAAGCCACAAGCATCGCAGGGCTTTTCTTTGCCACGGCACCCACAGGTATGGCATTTGGACTTTTGCTGGTCAATACCAACGCATGGTTTCTCTCACGTGTACCTGCACACAAACGTGGTAAAGCCTCAGGTGTACTGACCTCCAGCTTTTTTTTAGGACAGTTTGCTTCACCCATTCTCTTTGAACCTATCGTGAGTAGCTATGGTATTCAAATGTTATTTTTAATGGTCTCTATACTTTCTGTTTTTATATCCGTTATTCTTTTGCTTAAGTCTAAAATAGTCTAAAAATAATGTACCCCTATGTAAATCTCTGCTTCATCTTGAGAAATATACTTTTCAAAGTCCGTTTCATACGCACGTCTTTCATCGATGCTTGGGTCTTCAAAGTACGCCCATACCTGCTTCCAAGCATCGATGATAGCTTGAGGCAACTCACCCTTTACAGGAAATTTGAGGTATCTACCTGCTTGAAGTGTTACAGACTTCATCTCTTCTGTAGGGGTAAGTGCCTCTGCACCTACTAACACATCAAACGCACCATGTGCATCTGACGCATAGTTATGGTAGACACCATACAGTGTCGTACCTTCACTCAATGTAGGCAAAATTTCCGTATAAAAACGACCCCACAGTGGTGCTATTTTCTGAGTGTCTGGGTTCATTTCGTCTGCATTGTTGGTACGTACCTGTAACCCGGTAATAGTTTTAGCTTGGCGTTCTACTTTTTGGATGTTTGGCATATATTATTTACCTCCTTAGGTTTAAATTCAGGAACACCAGAAATTTCTACTGTTTTATTGGTATCTATAGTTTTATAGGGGGCTAGCTTGTTTTTACTTGGAGGAGTTTGGTACGTACTATTGGGAGAAGCTATCTTACCTATGAGTACAGGCTTAGGCTTCTGTGGTGAAGTACATGCAGCCAGACTTAATGCCAAGCTCACTGTAGCTACTCTCTTAAATGTCACACAGATATTGTCAGTTTTACTTACCAATGCATCATATTCACACTTACTCATACCACTCACGTCATGTACTTTCTTTTCACATTCACCACAAAAGTATCCACCTTCCACGGCTGTCATATCTTCTGTTTGTAATGGACAGACAAAAGAGAAGTCTTTTTCGCTAAGGTCTATAGGTTTATCATTCTTTTTTTTCATCGTATATCCTTATCTTACACATTATAACAAAAATAGGAAAGAGTTAAAAAATTTTAACTATAATGCTGCTATGCAGAACACAAAACAACGCCTTCACAAACGCCGAAATATTGCTCTTATAGTACTACTTTTCATTGCCCTACTTTCAATCATAGTAGACCGTTATTTTCCATTTTCTCCACCTAGCTATATTGATACAAAATACCATATACTTTTGGTCTATTTTCTCATAGCCTATAAAGTCATAGAATTAGGTATCTTTTATATGCTTTTCTATAAAAAGCACTATCTAAAAACACTTGCGCAGGAGTATCACATTACCTCGTTAGAGAAGTTTGAAAAGCAGGCAAAAAAGTTCTTTTTTCTCGTGCCGCAAGGCTCCATTGTCTTTGGTATACTCTCCTACAAGCTTTCAGGTAATGTGCAGTATTTATGGTTATTTCTCGCTATTGCAGCTATGGTGTTGTGGCGGGTTAATCCCAAAAAACTGACTTAATAAAAAACTTACTTGAGGTCAAGATAGTTTTTTATTTCTCATCTTTGTATTTGTGTGGGACTAGACTATTGTCCCAATCATGCTTCTGGCGAAACTGACGTTCTTTGGGGTCATTTTTCATAATCAGTAAAAACATAAAAACATACCCACCTACTACCACAAGCAGTATGACACTACAGACAGAGACAACATACACAAGCTCTGGGTTTAAATATTGGTATATTAAATTCATATATCTATTGTAGCAAAATATTATTTCATAAGCATAAAATGCCGTGTCACTATGCTCTTACCATTGAGCTGCAACCCAATACTATGTTCACCTTCATAAAGCCTTCTTGTACTCATGTTGGCTTTAAACAGATGTTTCTTAGAGAGTGTGAGACTCTCACCTTTTTTTAGACTTATCTGTTTAAACTTATGAACTTTAGGGGAGTGTTTTCCTTGCTTGGTGCGAAAATGTATAATATAGTCTAGTAAAACTTTTGCGTCTTCGTGAGCATGCAAGTGCACCTCAAAGCTCAAAGCCTCACCTATGCACACAGACTGTGTATCAAGTGCAAATGTTTTGACATCCACTGCGACATCATCTTTAAAACCAAGCATTGCCAATGCATCTTCATCCCCTACTTTAACCAAAGTACGCAGAGCATGTTTAGTAATAAACGCCATCTCTTGCGCATTTTGTTTTTTACTCTTTTGCCAACACTGTAGTGTTTCTACAACAAGAGGAGCATCTATTTTAGAAATATCATTTAGATGATTTGCTACCGAACGCGTCACGTAGCGTGTCTTGTCCGCAAAAAGTAAGTCTAACAGTATTAAAGCTTCATGGTAATCACGCGTAAGCTTCTTTGCCCAAGGTAACTTTGGTCTTGTACCCTCAGATGCCAAACGCCTCTCATGGTAGTTTTCTGACATTGCACACAACCTCAACATCTCGAACGTCTCTTTAGGGTAGTTGTTTATAAAATCACGAATGGCATATTCCACAGAAAAGCGTTTGGTTATCTCACGTAAAGCTTCTAAAGAACGTGTCAGATACTTCTCGTTACAACCAAAGGTCTGAACAAACTCCCCATACGGCGCATAAATAAAATCACCAAAATCATCGTCTTCTCTATGCATATCCAATTCTGTAGGTAATGCCAAAAGTAAAATCTCTATAGCATTTTCATACGCATTTGGTAGGTACTTATGCAAGGTCATACAGATATGTGTAATGCGTTCTTTAAGCTCAAGGTGGGGAAATGCTGTTACCACTTCTTTCGTAAAGGCATCTTTGTGAAAAGCAGGGAAAACAGCCTCTATCTCATGGCTTATTTTTTCTACTTTTTGAGGCTTAAAGAGTTCATCTTTTAGCGAAAATTTTTCTTTTTTTTCACTAGTCATGACAACCCATTGCATATAACTTAACCACAGATTTCCAATTACGTGTAGTCGCTTTTACTTTTAGCTTATTTTCTATGAAATTGTTATTTAATTTGGTCTTTCCATAGCCGTTTGGACAGTGTAAATAGACTTCTCTTCCTACAGATACCAAACGTTCGGGTTCATTTACATAGGTTGCTAATTTCTCTAGAGTTTCTTTAGTAGGTTCTTTTTCCAAAAATGTCACCATTGCACGTGTACCCTCTTCTACTAAGTCTAGTTCAGAAAAAGGGCAAATCTCTATGATGTTTTCAAAGTGACTAATAGTACGTATCTGAACAGGCACATCAAAGCCATAGTGTTCTTCTATAGCTTCTTCTATCTTCTCTATGAGTATACTTTCTTGTTCATCACTTTCAAAAATAACATTTCCACTTTGTATATATGTAATGACATCTTTAAAATCCAAAGACTCATAAAGTGCTTTCAAATCTTTCATGATAATTTTCTTTTTTCCTGACACGTTAATGCCTCTTAATAGAGAAATATACCTCATCACCCCAACGCCTCACGCTTTTTCTTCGTCAAACTCTTATACACCAGTTCATACGAATGGTCTAT
The DNA here is from genome assembly GCA_964594745.1 of uncultured Sulfurovum sp. Lineage (GTDB taxonomy): Bacteria > Campylobacterota > Campylobacteria > Campylobacterales > Sulfurovaceae > Sulfurovum. The sequence goes on along the minus strand of CAZQOC010000051.1, from coordinate 3,591 downwards.
CAGTTCTTTAACACTCTCATCATCCACATCACTCTCTTCAAACATCACAGTGTTCCAGTGCTTTTTGTTCATATGATACCCTACACTCACACCCTCATAAATACTACGAAGTTCCAATGCATACATAGGATCACACTTTAGATTGATACGCAGTGGATGTTTTTGGGAGGTTAAAGCAAAGATTTTCTCAGCGATACGATATACTCGTACTTCTTCATCAAAAGGGTAATCATAGGTTACACCTGGTTTGCTAAGCAGATAGGAATCTAGTTGTTTAAAGGTCACTACAGTACCTCTAAAATCTCTTTTGTCATACTCTCCATGTCCACTACACGTGCAAATTCTGCAAACATTTTTTGGCTCTCTTCATCCGTACGTGACATAAGCTCTGACATAAATTTCTCTTGTTGGGCTCTGCTTTCCCATTTGAGTATGCAGTAAATCAACCCATTGTCATCACGCACAGAGTCACGAGAGATAAACCCATCAACACCTTCTAAATCTGCACTAATATTTCTAGAAATGACTTTCCAATCTTCTAACAAACTCTCATCATTTAGCTTTAATGTGGCTATGACCATTATTGTACTCATTTTATGTCCTTTTTGTTTATTCTAACCTAAAGCTTCCAAAGATTTCCTTCTAAAATGACTGAATATTGTTACCTTTATGTTACCCATCTACTATACAATCAAGCTTATGAAATATAAATCAATATTTGTCTCAGACATCCATTTAGGCACAAAATTTTCACAAGCTGATAGATTTTTAGATTTTATGAAACACAATGAGTCGGAAAATCTTTACCTCGTTGGTGATATCATTGATGGGTGGGCGATTAAACGAAAGTTTCGTTGGGAGCAGTCTCATTCTGATGTTATCCAAAAGGTTCTTAGAAAAGCACGTAAGGGAACTAATGTTTACTTTATTACAGGTAACCACGATGAGTTTTTACGCCCCTTCATCCCCATACTTTTAGGAGACAGTTTAACTATTTTAAATGAAGCTGAATATGATGGAGCAGATGGTAAACGCTACTATGTCACCCATGGAGACTTTTTTGATTCAGTCACTTTAACAAAAAGATGGTTAGCTGTTTTAGGTGATATAGGTTATGACTTACTTTTAAACTTAAATCACACGGTTAATTTTATTAGAAGAAGATTTGGATTTTATCGTTACTGGTCACTCTCAAAATATGTCAAAGACAATGTCAAAAAATCTGTAAATTTCATTACTGATTTTGAAACCATACTGGCAGAACATGCTAAAAAGAAAAATTATGATGGCATTATCTGTGGACATATCCATAAAGCAGAGATGAAAGATATAGACGGTATCGCCTATAAAAACTCTGGTGACTGGGTTGAATCATGTACCGCTTTGGTTGAAACTTTTGAGGGGGAGTGGAAAATTATTGATTGGTTAAAAGATGAAGATTAGTCTAGTCCTATCTGGTGGTGCTGCAAGAGGTGCATTTCATTTAGGTGTTATAGAAGCACTGAAAGAAAAAGGGATAGAGATAGAGGCGATATCGGGTAGTAGTATCGGAGCCATTATTGCAACTAGTTTGTCAGCTAATGTTTCACCCAAAGAACAACTTGAAATTTTTAAATCTAAAGCGTTTAGAAAATCATTCAAATTTAATGGTTTTAAAAAAGGTTTTCTAAAAATTGACCAAAAAAAAGCTGTTCTCAAAGAGCTGGTTCCCATTAAAAATCTCGAAGATGGTAACATAAAAGTACACATCACCACCATTGATTTAGAGCGTGGTGATGTGGTTCGTTTTAACGAAGGAGAAGCCATTCCTCTGTGTATCGCCTCATCTGCTGTTGTTCCTCTTTTTAAACCAATTGCCTATAAAGATTATCAGTTGGTCGATGGTGGTATTATGGATAACTTACCTGTGTATCCTCTAAAAGAGTATGGTTTTCCTATTGTTGCTGTAGATTTACATCCCCAAGAGGATGGGTTTAAAAATTCCCTATGGGGTATTATAAAACGAACCATTTTTCTCATGTGGCGTGCTTCAGTGCAAGAACAAATGAAAGAGTGTGACTACTATATTAGCAATGAAAAATTAAAAAACTATAGCCTTTTTAGTTTTAAAAACTTAGATGAGCTATTTCAGTTGGGCTATGAAACAGCACTTGAACATGAATTACTACAATCATTTAATTAGCTAGTCATATATTCTTTGTGCTTAGCCATAAATGCATCAAAACTCTGTGCTATGTCCATATTGGCAATCTGCTCAGCACCATTTTTGCCCATCTTTTCTCTAAGATTTTTATCAGATACAAGCGTATCAATAGCCTCTAACCACGCCTCTTTCTCTTGGGTATCGATACTGTATCCTGATGGTTTCTCTTTTGCTATCAATGTTTTGGGACCACCTTTGTTACTGACAATAACACTCAAGCCTGATGACATCGCTTCCATAACCACTTGACCTAAGGTGTCCGTATTGGAAGGGAAAAGGAATATGTCACTACTTGCATAGATTTTAGCCAACGCTTCACCTCTTTTTTCCCCTAAAAATCTTACATTGTAGGGTGCATACATTGCCTCATCTAAGCTACCACTACCAACAACAATCAGTGATATATCTTTATTTTTAGACAACATAAAATAACTTTTCCATAACTCTAAAAGCAGAGGAAAATTTTTCTCTTTACTCAATCGTCCAACATAGAGCATTTTAGTATGCTCTTCTGGTATGTTGTAGTGTTTCCAAATAGCAAAATCTTTATTGTTTCTATTAAATTTATTGGTATCTATACCTGCTTTTAAGAGTGTTATACGATTTTTAGCCACACCAATCTGATCCTCTAGGACTTTAACGTAAGCATTACTTCTTACAAAGAGTGTTTGAAAGTTTTTATAAAAAAAACGCATAAGCAACACAACCAGATCTTCGACAAAGTGAATGGGAATATTGTTATAGACAAATTTTGGAAAATCGGTATGATAGGTGCCCACCATAGGAATATTGGAACACTTAGCAATAGAACGACCAAATAAACCAACCAATCCAGGTGTGGAGATATGAATAATATCAGGCTGAATGGTATCAGTGAGTTCTTTCATTTTTGAATAAGAGGGAAACACTAAATCCAACTCTTTGTAAAAAGGCATTTTCATTTTAAATATAGGAGCAAGGTTATAGAGATTTTTTAAATTTGGACAAGGTTTTTTACTGCTTGAGGTGACCACATAAAATTCAACCTCTTTCTCTATAGCCTTTTTTAAAATATCTTGTATAAATCGTGAAACACCATTTAAATCACAAAAGGTATCGGTAAATAGTAATATCTTCATATATTATCCCATTTCCTGTAATCTAATATTATTAATTTTTATGATTATTTTACACAAAATGAGTAACAAAAGTATTTCTTTTTATTTAGCATTTGCTTATACCAATAAAATAAATACGTTCATCTTTTGATTGACTTTGGGATAAAATCATTATAATAAATTTTCTGCCAATATAAAACCTCAAACATTTTTTCATTAAAGTTAACTAAAGATAATGTCCTTAAAAGTTCGCAATTTCCAAACTCTTCGTATTCCTAAGCTGCACTTTGC
>CAZQOC010000050.1:0-8927 GCA_964594745.1 uncultured Sulfurovum sp. | reverse complement strand
CGCAATGACCGGGGGATTTTAAGTCCCCTGTGTCTACCAATTCCACCACTCGGGCATATTGGCACCATTTATTTTGAAATGTTAATTTTTATGGAGCGGGCGAAGGGAATCGAACCCTCTACCCCAACCTTGGCAAGGTTATGCTCTACCGATGAGCTACGCCCGCATCTCCATACCATATCTAAGCATTGCTTAAAATTGGAGTGCGATTATAGCCTAAAAAAATTTAAATGTAAATAGTATTTGTGCTATAATCCAAAAAATATTAATTAAAGGCTCAAAATTATGAGAAGTAATGAAATAAAAGAGGGTTTTGACAGAGCACCTCACAGAAGTTTGTTAAGAGCAACGGGTGTACAAGATGATGATTTTTCCAAACCATTTATTGGGGTAGCCAACTCATTTATAGAAATCATTCCAGGACATTTTTTCCTTAACAAAGTCGCTGAAGTCATCAAAGATGAGATTCGTGCAAACGGCTGTGTGCCGTTTGAATTTAACACTATTGGTGTGGATGATGGTATCGCGATGGGGCATGATGGTATGCTCTACTCTCTTCCTAGCCGTGAAATCATCGCTAACTCAGTGGAAACAGTGATGAATGCACACAAACTGGATGCGATGATAGCTATCCCAAACTGTGACAAAATTGTCCCAGGGATGATTATGGGCGCTTTACGTGTGAATATACCTACTGTATTTGTATCGGGAGGGCCTATGGAAAAAGGATATACCAAAGATGGAACCCCTATCGATCTTGCCACTGCATTTGAGGCCGTGGGGAAACATGAGACAGGAGAAATTACAGATGAAGAACTGCTCGACATCGAATGTAATGCCTGTCCAAGTGGAGGTTCATGTTCTGGTATGTTTACAGCAAACTCTATGAACACACTAATGGAAGCTATGGGGATTGCACTACCAGGGAATGGTACTATCCTTGCCTTAACACCTGAACGAACAGAGCTTTATAGAAAAGCTGCACGTCGCATCTGTGAAATAGCCAAATCTGAAGCTGCAGAACAAGAAAAATTCCGCATGAAAAATATTCTCAATGAAAATGCTGTGCGTAATGCCTTTGCAGTTGATATGGCTATGGGAGGCTCTTCTAATACTGTTCTTCACATGCTGGCTATCGCACGAGAGGCAGAAGTTAATTTTAATCTAAAAGACATTAATGCTATCTCTAAGCGTGTGTCACACATTGCCAAAATTTCTCCATCATTGTCAACAGTTCATATGGAAGATATCAACAAAGCAGGTGGTGTAAATGCCGTCATGCATGAGATGATGAAACGTGGAAGCGACATCTTAGCGGACAACCTCTCTGTCACAGGTGAGACACTGTATGAAAAAGTAAAAAATGCAGAGATAAAAGATACAAACATTATCCATACTGTTGATAATCCATATTCGGAAGTTGGTGGACTTGCTATCCTTTATGGTAACTTGGCAGAGCAAGGTGCTGTTATCAAAACTGCGGGTATTACAGGAGACAGAGTCTTTACAGGAACTGCTGTATGTTTTAACTCTCAAGATGAAGCCATAGAAGGTATCTTGGCAGGTAAAATAAAGGCTGGCAATGTTGTTGTCATCCGTTACGAAGGTCCTCGTGGTGGTCCTGGTATGCAAGAGATGCTAAGCCCTACTTCACTTATTATGGGGATGGGTCTTGGGGATAAAGTAGCACTCATTACTGATGGTAGATTCTCAGGAGCTACGAGAGGTGCAAGTATCGGACATGTGAGTCCAGAAGCAGCAGAAGGTGGGCTTATAGGATTACTTGAAGATGGAGATGAGATTCATATCGATGTAGACCAGTATATACTCGAAGCACATTTAAGTGATGAAGTCATAGCCCAAAGAAGAGCAAATTTTACACCACTTGTTAAACCACTCAAAAGTAAATGGTTACGTCAATATAGAGCATTGGTAACAAATGCAAGTGCTGGTGCTGTACTGGAAGCGGAATAGTCCACGAAGAGAAGTCCTACTTTTTTGCAGGTAGAGACTTCTAAAGAAGAAAAATATTTTTAGACAGATCTATTTTATATGGGTCTTCTATATTGGTCTTCTTGCAACAACAAAACGCTGTGCATAAAATTTACTTAGGTTCGAAATAGTCACTTTTTTCTTAGCCGAACTAGCATGAATAAATTTACCATTACCCAAATAAATACCTACATGATTCACATATCCTTTTCGGTGTTTAGAGGTGTCAAAGAAAACAAGGTCACCTTTTTGTAGGTTGCGTCTAGAAATAAATTTACCGAATTTTGATTGATTTATTGAAGTTCTAGGGATATTGATTCCATTCTTTTTGTAGACATAGGATGTAAAGCCAGAACAATCAAAGGTACCTCTTTTCCCTACAGCGCCCCATACATATTTTCTTCCTAACTTTTGTTTTGCTACATTAATAATATTTTTTGCTTTGGAAGAACCAAATCCATTAAATGCAGAAAAGTTTGCTTTTGCTGATTTAAAAAAGATGTCATCAGCAGTCACAGTACGTCTTCTTTTTACACGTTTACTTGAAAGAGGCTTTGCTTGTTTAATAAGGGCTGTTCTCAAGACCTTATTTGATTTTTTATGTTTTTTTACTGCTTTAACAATTTTTATTTTATGCTTGACTGTTTTAGCTACTTTACTCTTTATTTTACTTTTAGCTATTTTTTGTTTTTTCTTTGGGAAATAGGTATTGGTAGGTACCTTCACCACCCTTCCTATTTTAAGTATCTCTCCGTTTGTAATACCATTTAATTTTCTTACTTCTTCTATTGTACTATGATGCTTGTGCGCTACTGTATATAAAGTTTCACCCTTTTTAATAGTGTGCTTAACGACTTTAGTCGCTGCATTAGCCGACACAGCTCCTATTGATATGAATAAAAATAATGCATAAAGTTTTTTCAATGAATACTCCTAATCGATTGAAAGACAATCCTGTCCATACTAAAAAATATGTATAATTCTATCTATATATGATTAATCAAAAATAAATATGAATTTAATTTTAACTTAAACTGACAACTTCTATACCATAGTATAGTCAAAAAATGTGATAAAATTGTCAAATCATTGTGAATTATCCTTGTCTGAGTACGGAAACGATATGATCTGCCACACGAAAAGCATTGGCATAAATTGTCCAAGTGTAGGCAACAGAACCCCCTGTTGGCATAAAACTTGCATCTGCTACGTAGAGATTTGACACATCATGTGCACGACAATATTTATTGAGAACGGATGTTTTCGGGTCATTTCCAAAGCGACATCCCCCTGCTACTAAATTTTGTGAAGCAGAAGATGTAATGGATGAGTAAATATTTTTAGCCCCCATCTCTTTAAGAATATTTTCACATTTTTCAGCGATGTATCTACCCACTTTTATGTCTTGAGGATGTCCCTCTAATCTTAGTTTTCCTACAGGCATACCATATTTATCTTTATATGTTTCATCCAATGCAACAAAACAGTCATCATTAGGAAGCCAATCATTAAAGATTTCAAAACGTATACTTTTTTGTTCTGTAAAACGTTTCACTACCCTATCTCCTAACTCTTTACCCCAAACCAATTTTCCATTTTTATAGTTGTCCTTTCTTGCACGAGATATAATATTTTGATGTTCAAACATAAATTCAACAGAACCACCTTTAAATTTACCATCCCACCAGTGATCCACAAAATACCAGTCAAGAATGGACCGGTTTACAAAAAACCCTGTTTGCATCAGCTCATCAAATCCAATCTCCTTAAGAGAATCTTTATGCAACTCTCCTTGTCCTGAACCTCCCCCAGAAAAGAGTAAGTTTTTACCCAACTCTCCTGAACTATTTGCCAGTCCATCAGGATGATGTTTATTGGCAGAGTTCAGTAAAAGTCTTGCACTTTCATGTGCCTGTGCGGCTACCACAAAAAGTTTTCCTTGTATATGTCGTTCTTTGCCTGTGATGGTGTCAACAACAACTGCATAATCTACCTCATCTTTTTGACTCGAATGTAAAGATTTGACATGTGTATTTGTCAACAACGTAAGATTGCCCGTAGCAAGTGCTGGTTTTATAAGTGCTTCACGTGAAGAACTTTTAGCACCAGAACTGCATCCATAACTTCCACAAAAATTAGAATAATAACAAGCATTACGGTCTCCTTTATCTTGTGACAATACGGCACGTGGTGTTACCAATGACTGAATACCCAACTTTTGACAACTTTTATCAAGTAGCTTGACAACTGCATTTTCTTTAGTAGGTGGTTGTGTAAAATTTTCTCGGCTTCGAGGAGGTTCATATTGATGTTTTTGGTAATAACCTGAAATGCCTACAAGCTCTTCTGTTAAATCATAGTAAGGTTCCAAGTCATCGTAGCTTATTGGCCAATCAACCACATTGGCACCTTCTATCTCTCCATATTTACTTTTAAGCTTAAAATCATCTGGATGTAAACGGTGCAACATCCCTGACATAAGGTTAGATGAGCCTCCTACAATGTTACCATTCCAAAAACTCCAACCAGATTCATACGTAGGGGTAACCTCCCACTTTCCATTCACTCTCTCTTCAATCGTATGATATTCATCAAATAGATTAGGTGTGACCAAATCTCTACGACAGTATGCCAATTCATCTTTAGAGAATTCATCTCTCTTAATCAATCGTCCCTTTTCTAAAACAGCAACTTTATATCCTGCTTTACACAGAGTATACGCTACGGCTCCACCACTTGCCCCAGAACCTATCACCACTACATCATACATCTAAGTACCTCTTCTTTGGTCTAGGCCGTCCCCCGAAAGAACCTAAAGCTTTCCACCCTTCCTCGTGTATATTTGAGCCATAAATAGGGTCACAGAACATCCCTTCCATAGTCAATGTCATAATGCGAGAAAGCCAATTGCTTCCATATTCTGTCTCTTCATAGGCACGTAATGCGCGCTCCTTCTGCCTTTCTGTCATAGCAACAAAACGCCCTTTTTCACGACTTTGTAACTCTTTTGCACCTTCAATAACAAATGCTCTGATGTCTCTATCATAACTCTTATGCTTAATCGTATCAAAAATAAATGTGCTCACATGCATACTAGATGCAGAAGGAAGCTTACTTTGAGAAGGAAACATATGTGCTTGTACTGCCCAAATGGTTTGCTTTACCTTATCAAACTCTTTTTCAAACCTACGTATATCTCTTGCTTCTATATAGGGGGAAAGTCCCAGTATGCTACCTAATATTAAAAATTGTCTTCTTTTAAGCATCTTAGTGTCATCGCCTTTCATACTTTCTTTTCTTCATTAATAGTATCATATTGTCTCTGTGTGTACTTTAAGTGCAAATATCTAAAATAGACTACACATGCCTTACACACATAAATGAATATACTTTGACTGTTAAATATAAAATATTAGGAGACAAAAGATGAAAAAGTTCATATTCAGTTCTTTGGTAGGATTGGCACTTATTGCCTTTACGGGTTGTACTACAGGTAATGATGCCGCAGCAGGTGCAAAATGTTCAACAAGTGGTAAATGTGCAAGTTCTAAAAAATGTGCATCAAGCGGTAAATGTGCTGCAGACAAAAAAGTTGCACAAAAGTGTGCTGCAAATAAATGTGCCGCAGGTAAATGTAAAGGTGCCTCAAAAGCTAAAAAATGTTCTAGCGGGAAATGTGGTCAATAAAGACAAACGATTTATCTGAAGAGATACACTTTTATTCGTATCTCTTCTTCCTCTCTCTTCTTTCATTCCTCATTTAAATTTTATGTTATACTACTACACTCATTATATAAAAGGATATAAAAATGAAAAAATTACTTATGACTACTTGTCTTGGTCTTGCACTTGTTGCATTCACAGGATGTGGAGAAGAAAAACCCGCAACACAAGGAGACGGTCTTATTCACACATCAAAAACTAAATGTGAGTCTGGAAAATGTGAATCAGGAAAATGTTCGGGGGCAACAAAAGAAACTGCCAAAAAAGCATCAGAAAAAAAAGAAGCAGTTAAAAAAGCTCCAACAAAAAAATGCTCTGCTTCAGGAAAATGTAGTAGTAAAACGCATACCATAAACCCCTAATCATCCTATTATTTTTTGCCTTTTATGGCAAAAAATAGGCTCCTTTCATACATATACTTCTAAATACACATAAAGTGCACATCTCATATACTATACTTGATATGTATCAAAGCTAAAACGATATTTGGCTTCATCAAGATACAAATAGTTGATTAAGGAGGCATATCATGTTAAAACATGTATACCCACTGACAAAAAGTATATTGAGCTATGGACAAAGTCTTTCTCTCTTACTTGCGAGACTTGCTGTTGCTTATGGGTTTTATGAACCTGCCATGCAAAAATGGTCAGACATTGACAGCGTTGCTACATGGTTTGGCTCCATGGGTATTCCCTTCCCTACACTCAATGCATATATGGCAGCCAGTACCGAGATTACAGGGGTTGTTCTTTTAACCCTTGGTCTATTTACGCGACTCATTTCTCTTCCTCTCATGGTAGTAATGATTGTTGCGATTAGTACGGTGCATTTGGCACATGGTTTTGCGGCAGGGGATAATGGGTTTGAAATACCTATGTATTATATGCTTTTCTTGGCAATATTTGCTTCATTTGGAGCTGGAAAATTTTCGTTGGATCATCTTTTATTTGGTGATGAACAATAACAATATAAGGATTAAAATTATGAAAAAAACATTTCAATTAGGATTACTATTTTTAGGTGCACTTGCTTTATCATTTACTTTGGCAACAGCTGAAGGAAAATGTAGTGATGGCAAATGTGGAGATTCAAAAAAAGAGATGAAGTGTGACAGTAGCAAATGTGATAGTGACAAAAAAGTACCTACACAAAAATGTCACGCAGGAAAATGCGAAACAGGTAAATGTGATGGTGCACCTAAAAAAGCTCCTGAAAAAGGAAAATGTGGTCAAGGAAAATGTGGATAATCTACCCAGCCTGACCTCTTTTCAAGACTCCTATATCTAAAAGATATGAGAGTCTCACTTCTCTCTCATAAATCATTGTATAATCTATCTATAACAAAAAAGGATACTTATGCGCCACTTACTACTTTCATCTGTTTTATTATTTTCATTTTCTGCTTGTAATGAGGACTCTAAAAAAGCTTTGGATGATACTAAAATAATACAAAAAGCCCATGCAGAAAAAGAAGCTTTACTCGCAGAACTTAAAGCAAAAGATGTAGCACTACAAAAAGCCAGACAGGAAGCACAAATAGCAAAAGAAAAACTTCTCGCAGAAGAAAAAGCAAAAAAAGAAGCGTTTATTGCAAGTCAAAGAGAGAAAAAAGAAACCCAAAATAAGGCCAAACAAAATGAAAAACTTTCTAAAATAGGCATTGCAGTTCAAAATAATACCATTACCATTGATACCAATAAAACCAAAGATTTCTTTGAATCCATAGGTAAAAATCTTGGAGAAAAACTTAAAAAAATGACACAAGATCTTGAAAAAGGTATACTTAAAGATAAAAATGCTGGTGTGGATATTGATGATAAGCATATCAATATTGATCTCAATAAAACCAAAGATTTTTTAGAAGACTGGAGTAAAAAAATGCAGGGATTTGTCAAGGAATTCGACAATATGGCAAAAGAGATGGAGATTAATACTTCACAAAAATAACATACTTCACTTAAAAGGAAATAGATGCAACAGATAGATATGAACTCAGCTGAATTTCAAGCTGAAATGGAAAAAACGACCAAATTTGTGGACAAAGTGTATGACCAGTTTGGTTGGGTACCCAACCCCAATGAAGAGGTCAACGAAGGTGTGACCATGGGGCTTGCCCGAAACAAGCTCATCTACGGGAAACGTTTTTGCCCTTGTTTTATGGTCATAGGAGAGACAAAAGAAGAACAAAAAGCTGCTGACAACCGCATCTGTCCGTGTAAACCTGCCATAGAAAAAGAGATACCCGAAGATGGTCTTTGTCATTGTGGTATTTTTTGTACGCCAGAGTACGCAGCAGCCCAGGCTCAGCACGATGCCATAGAAGAGGTAGTCCACACCCACTCCAAAGGACTTACCAAAGAGCAAGCCCAAACACTCCTACAAGAAGAACAACTTGATGGCGATGAACTCGAAGCCCTCATAGAAGCGCGTAAACTTGGCATGGTTGACTTTACACTGGTTGACACCAGAGAATTCATGGAGTTTCAGATGGGTCACATCGTAGGCACAGACAAACTTGTACCTACCTCACAATTCTACGCCAAAGTAGAAGAAGAACTCGCAGGCAAAAAATCTGAACAGATCATAGTCTACTGCCACTCAGGAAGCAGAAGCTTCCAAGTACAACACGCCATGAAAGGCATGGGCTTTGAAAAAGTAGGCAACTTACGCCCAGGCATTATCGGCTTTTCTGGAGAGACACAGAGAGGGTAGAACTTCCATTGCCGAAAGGTGCGGTGGCAACCGCACCCTACATACAATAAAATATATAACTTTTTAATGCCAAGAAAATGTGGCTTCGCGACAGTGGTTGCGTTTTTTTCTTTTTTGGTTACTCTTTTATTTTTTGTCGCAGTACAAAAAAGAAAAAAGTAACAAGGAAAAACAGTATCACAAATAAAATAAATGGAAATTTGGAAAATAGTTTAAGAGGGGTTGAGGAGCAAAAAGCTCCTCAAGAGATAACTAACTAAAAGTTAATTATTTAGCAAGTGCTGCTTTAGAAGCCTCAGCTACTTTAGTGAACGATTCAGGTGCATTCATCGCCATATCAGCAAGAATTTTTCTGTCAAGTTCAATATTTGCAAGTTTTAAACCATGCATAAATGTAGAGTAATTCATACCGTTAAGTCTTGTAGCCGCATTGATACGCGTAATCCACAATCTTCTGAAATCTCTTTTCTTTTGTCTTCTATCTCTGTAAGCATATA
>CAZQOC010000049.1:0-8957 GCA_964594745.1 uncultured Sulfurovum sp. | reverse complement strand
GAATCAATTATAATAAAATCTATACTAATAAAGGTAGTAGAATATGAAAAATAAACGTAAGTTCTTCGATATATTTAGTGTTCCATTGACCCAAATTCCCGGTGGTCATATTCCAGTTTTGGTTGTAAATGGTCAAGTTAGTATTTATGTGTTGTACTATGCACGAGAACTACAACGATTAGGTTATGCTAATTCGACAATTGTAAAGAAGCTAATGAGCATAGGTCGACTTTGGGATTTTTATCTATGCACTCCTGAGCATATGCATAATAAAGATTTTTTGAATGCATTTTGCGAGGCTAGAATTCATGGTACTGTTCAAAATGATGGTAGTGACACTACAAGTCTTTACTGGACATCTCCGAAGTATTCAACTGCTACAAGGGACTTTATTAATGTAAGTGATTATCTTGAATTTTCATCAAAGAATTTTAGCCTTGTTCCTTTCAACACACAGGAACGTGTATACCAGGGGTCACTTGAGTATGCCCGTCAACATGAAAGAAAAAAACAATATAGCCTTCTATATTTTATCAATAAAAATGAAGAATACCACACAAAAAGAAAAAACAATCGTAAAGATAAAGATAAATATGATCAATCGGATGAAAATATCCAATACAAGTTTTTTCCTCCTCGTAAAATTCCTGATCTGATAAACACTATGACAACAATAAGAGATAAAATGATTGTTATTCTTCTTGCATTTGGAGGTATAAGAATTAGTGAACTGCTACATCTTTATGTGTTCGATATTAAAAGGGATAATAATGGTACGGCTAAAGTGACAATATATAATCCAGTTGAGGGACAACACATTTGGATTGATCAAAATAAAAAAAAGCATAAAGATACTAGAAGGAATTTTCTAGAACAAATGTATGGTAGACTTCCTAGAAACATGTTGTTACCTGAAGATGGTCTCTATATCGGATGGAAAGGTGTAGCTGAAGAAGATAGTCGAAAGCATATAAGCTATGTAGAGTGGACAGTCCATGAAATGGGTAAAGCATTTTATAAGTTACATAAAGAATATATTAAAATTCGAGCATCATACAATGCTGATCATCCATATTACTTTGTCGCTGAATCTGGAGCAACGAAAGGTCAGCCACTTAGGCAGTCAAGTCTTACAGCACATCTATACAATAAATTTAGAAAAATTGGTCTTGACACATTAGATGATGGTGTAAACCCACATGGTCTTCGGCATTATTATGGCTATTATGCAGCCAATGTCTTGGAATTGGATTCTGATATACTTCAGGTAATGATGCGGCACAAAAGTAAAACAAGCACTGATATCTATTACCATTTAACAGAGGAAACAATAAGAAAAAAACTGGAGGAAGGATATAAGAAAATATCAAATAATAAGGAGTTGCTGTCATGCTTACTTTAAGTTCCATATTTAAAAATGAATTTGACGAAAGAATAATATTAAATGAGTATAGCGATCGCATTATTATATTAAAGAATATAGATAATTTTAATCTTGATAAAATAGGACAAGAAGTAAAAAACTACTTCATGAAAGATTATATTAATAAACTCAGGAACCCAGATGCACGACCAAGTACTTCTGGCAATATGTCAAATATCCTAGCCTTTGGGGCAAGTGGTCATGGTAAGGATGGACCTCTAACTAATTTTAGGAGAATTGAAACCAGTCTGTTAAAAGAGTATTTAGGATACAACCCCGTAAGTGCTGCTAACCCTAGTAATAATCATATTTCTATAGATGATTTATATCACAAACATATTAAACCGCTTACTAGTGAGGAGCAGCAGAATCTTTTCGATGAGTTGTACAAAACCTATGGAGAAAACCTGCTTCGGTTCCCACACATAAGTGAAAAACTTCCATTTGTATTAATTGATGCTTTAATAGAAACTTTAAAAGTTAATGGAGCAGAATATGTCTACAATATAGTATTGAGACTTTTTAACAAAAGTAAACAGGACTTTTTCAAACTTTTCATGGAAAAAGTGCTGCCGAACATAAAACCTGGTGGCACAAGAACAGTATTAAGGCAGGCCCTTTCCATTATCGGTATGCACCTACATAAACATGGTGTGATATTACTGCCGTTTATGTGGATTAAAGAGTTTTGGTATGATAAGAATCAGGTAGATGATATTAGCTTACAAGAAGCTGCAATATCGGAAATGTCATCGCATATCCAACAATCTATTGCTTTTTATCAAGAAAAAATGCAACAGAATAATGACAGCTATATATCTACAATTATTGGTCTATTTCTTTGTACAAATATAAAAGGCTTTAAACAGTTCACTCCAATATTGGAATATACAATAGTGGGCACCTTAAAAAAAGGACAATCTACAATAGTCAAGAAAGACTTTAAAAAGCTTCGCCTATTAGCTTCAGCTTCAGGTGGTATCACAACCTGGATTGACTATAAACCACCAATCTCATTCCGTGACTCAATGCATATAAACATTGTTGCTAAGTATACATTAGCTTCAGAATATGAAAATGAATTTGGGAAAATAATAAAGCTCAATGAGCATATGGATCGTGTTGTAGTATTGAAAGATATAGATTTGTTAATATTAGATAGAATTGGGAAAGAGGTTAAAGACTACATTATGCAAAAGCATATTGAAAGTTTACATAATGTTAGTGTAAAAAATTCTAATGAGAGGTCAGAAGAAGATCAAGTTATTATGGCATTTCAGCCCCATAGAGTACGTGGGTCACTAACTCGGTTTAAGAGAGTAAAAATAGAACTATTAAAAGAATATTTCGGATACAATTCCACTCCAGCTAACTATTCATCTGACAATACAATTACAGTACATGACTTATTCTTCAAGCATATTAAACCACTTACTATTAAAGAACAGCAGAATCTCTTTTATGAATTATTCAAAATCTATGGAGAAAAACTTATTCATTTTAGCGAGAAGCGTGAATCATTTCAGCTTGAAGTCATAGATGCTTTAATAACTTCTATGAAAACTATGGGTATAGAGTATGTGTATAATACGGCATTTATGTTTAATAAACAGTCGGGATTCTTCCATAAGTTCATTGGACTACTTTTTAATGGTAAAAATATTGGTCCAAACGGAACAAATAAAGACTTACTTCGTGCTTTAACACTTGTGGGAATGCAGCTTCATAAATATGGTGCAATATTATTGCCATTTATGATGATAAAAGACATGTGGAAAGAAAAAGAAATTTATCAACCAGTCTCACTTATGATGACACCTAATGCCAAAAGAGCACTTGATACATACAGGATACTAGAAGAGCAATATAGTGAAATTACAATTTACACTGAATATGATACAGTCATAGGCATATTTCTTTGTTCAACAGTAGATAGTTTAAAAGAGTTTACCCCTAAGCTGAAATACTTAATATACAATATCGCATCCAGAACAAAAAGATATGCGTATATTACTCAAGTTAACACACATCTTAATAGGATTAAATACTTTGTAACGGCTACGGGTAACATAACTAATTGGGTTGACTATGAACCTGACAAAGATTCCACAGATTTTACATACTTTGATACCTTATATAAGGATTATCCACAGTTCCAAGAATGGATAAAGTTGGCAAATATATACCTATCAGAGGAGATAGCACAAAAGAGAAAATCAGTAGATCAATTTGAAAAGGCAATCAAGTTTTGGCTGGAATTCCTGGCTACACTGAAAAAACCTCCATTAACACCTATGGATACACAACGAAAAGAACATATCAGAGATGTTTCGAATCCAGGAAGTTTAAAACATTTTTTTTACTATTCAGAAACATGGAAACGAAATTCAAGGTACAAGAATGATGCTATTCGTAAAGTGGAAAAGTTTTTTGATTACATAAGAGACAATTTCTATCCAAGTCTTCCTAAGCTTTTAAGCCAAAATGATAGATACTATAGTGGTTCTCAACCCAATAAAACTGTTAGGAAGCGTATCCCTAGATCATTGCTTGCTATTGCAAAGTCATTTTTGCTTGATAATCCGTCCTATATTAAAACATTTAAGGGCTCTAATGTCATCATGTACAACCAACAGAGTGAGAAGTGGGAACAAGGATGGTGGCTTGGACATAAATATCTTATGACGATCATGTTATTCTTACCTATCCGTAATAAAGAAGGACGATGGCTTGATTCCGGTGAACTTGATGAGTTCATCATTGACTATGAAAAGATGGACTATATTAAGAACCCCTCACCCTATGCTATAAAGGGGCGAAAAAGTTGTGTGCTTCAAATAGAGAAGGATCCGGTTACATATGAAAAATATTTTGTTGTGTATGTGTCGACAAATAAAACTGGCTCTCCATATATAATACCTTATGCTCCTCCTGAAGTTATTGAAGCAATAAAAGGCATGCAAGAGTTCAATAAAAAATGGGGTACCCCCGTTATAGAACTTAGTAAAGCGGTTGATAGAAAAGGTAAGGATATAAATAAAACCTCTAAGCTCTATCCTGAAGTTTGTCCTTTGTTCCGAATGCCACCATCAACTGGTAGAATAAGCCTCGACCAGGCTATAAGTGCTGAAAGCTTAATGAGTTTTTTTGTCTATCTTCTAGAAGGCATTGAGAATATTTTAAAAAATGAAGGTAGAGAGATCACCCTAGTCACAAAAAATGGTCAATATAAAAAGCCTATGTTCGATATTCATTCTTTACGAGTAACAGGTATCTCTGAACTGATAGAGGCAGGAGTTCCAGTTGATATTGTAAGTGAATTTGTAGCTGGACATGCAAATCAAGTTATGACACTTTATTACAATGTCATGAAGCATACTAGAGTCAAAGAAACTTTGGAGAAAGCAAGAAAAGACATTGATATAAATAGTTCAATTGAGGATTTATTAGATGATTTGGATGGCTTTGAAGATTATATTCTTGTGAATGAAACTGATGGTGACAAGACAATGGCAATGAATTTAATGTCAGAAGAAGACAGTTTTCCTGAAATCTCACTAGATGGTATTTGTCCTGGTGCTGTCTGTTCTGAATTTGGTAGAGAAGATCAATGTTGCCCCAAATGCCCAGTGTGGATAACAGGTCCAGCATTTTTGGTAGGACAGACTCTTAAAATCAACAAGTTAATCTATCTAGTTAGAAAAAAAGCGGAAGAACTTACATCTTATAGAAAAAAACGCATCACTGAGAATAATATGCTCAGAAAACAAAATCTTGAAGCAGATGAAGAGTTTGCGACTGAGCAATTGGAACAACTCCTTTCTGAATGGGGGTTAAGATATAGATTCATTCAAAGAAGTATGGCCATAGTAGATAACTACAAGGAGTATAGCAGTGGAGGAAAAACTAACAACAAAATGGCACTGATCACTACCAATACTACATTACCAAAAGTCAAGCTAGAAGAATCTGATGAACTTGGAATTTTAAATCATATCTGTCAGGCAGGAGCTATTTTTCAAGAAGTAGCAGTTCAAGAAGCACAATATGATTTGGAATATTTGTTAAATCAACTATTGCAGAAAAATGGTGTCTTACCGTTTCTTGTCTTTCTTGATAAAGAAACAGCTAAAAAAACTTCATTGATGCTTGTCGATGAACTGTTGGCAAAGTATAATAGCTCTACTCTACTTGAAATGATAGATGGTGATAAGTCATTAGATGAAAAAGATATCGAAAACATTTCTCACCATAAAAGAAATATAGATAATACATTAACAAATAACAAATTCCACTTGGAGACAGATCATGGATAATACGAAAACTTCCGAAAAATTATACACTGAGCTGTTTGCTTCAGCGTCATCAAAAAAGAAGCAAACCTCTCTAGCTAATATCAAGAAAGCATGTGATACTCTAAGCTCTAAATATAATAAACTTACTCCAGCCTCAATAGGTAAATATTGTCAAAATAAATGGGAAACACCAAAAGAGCAGAGTATTAGAAATAATATTGATTATGTACAATATATCTCCGCAAGAGAAAATGAACGTCCAAAAGTAAACTTAATCAAAGATCAAGATGTACCTGTTGTTAAAGATCAAGCTGCTCAAGCAATTATAGATATTCTTAGAGATGAAATCAAAGACTTAAAAAGATCCATAAAGAATTTAAAAAGTGGAATGCGTCAAATTGCTCCAAAAGATATAGATGAATATATTTCTGAAAATTTACAAGACGACTCTAATATTAATGATGATGAAAAACAGTCCAATCATATGCTTGTTCAACAAAATACTGAATGTGAAATAACTCAAGTTGTAGAAGCACTTAATAAAAATCTTTTAGAAAAATATTGTCAAATAACCATTGAATATAAAAACGGAGTTATTTTTAATAAAGTGACTGGAACAACCTATTGGAAATCCCAAAATGATTGAAGTAAAAATAATTATTAAGACCTATATTTATATCTTTCTTCTATAATCACACAATGAAAACAAAAAACTATGATGTAATTATTATTGGTGCCGGTGCTGCAGGTATTATGGCATCCATTATTGCAGCACGAGAAGGGAAACAAGTTCTTCTTCTGGAGAAACTCTCCCAAGTTGCGGCTAAACTCAAAGCAACAGGCGGGGGAAAATGTAATTTAACGAACACACTTCCTAATGAAGAGTTTATGGCACATTTTGGTCGTGATGGACGTTTTATGCGGGATGCACTCAAGTTATTTGACTATCAAGATTTAATAGCATTTTTTAAGTCTATAGGCGTTGATACTCATGCACCTGATGGTTATCGGGTCTTTCCTATATCTCACAATTCTCTTACCATTATTAAAGCATTAAAAAATGAAATAGATAAACTTAACATAACACTTTTAACCTCCCAAAAAGTTGAGAATATTCTTGGTGATACAGGATATATTACAGGAGTGAGTACAGTTACAGAAGACTTTTTTGCTCCAAATGTCATTCTTGCAACGGGAGGACTTGGTTATCCCGTCCTTGGTGCTGAGGGAGATGGCTATTCTATGGCAAATAAACTAGGACACAAAATCATATCTCTACACCCTGCAATGATGCCTCTGCACACCAAGGAAAAATGGGTCAATTGCCGTGCTGACACCATCCCAAAAGTAGAACTACGTGTTAATCTACCAAAATATAAAAAAATCCGTGCCAAAGGTGACCTAATCTTTACGAAAAGTGGAATACGTGGACCTGTGGTACTAGATTTCTCCCGTGAAATCACCCCACTTTTGAGCAAGTTTGAGGAAGTTCCTCTGCTTATGAACCTGACCAAAGGGATGAACGAGGAGCAGATTCGTCAACATTTCAAAGCTGAACTTCAAAAGAATCCTCATCATTCGACACTTGAGTTGATTACTACCCTGCTTCCAGAATCTGTGGCACGTGAACTGTGTACGCTTGCTGAGGCTGATTCTACATTAGGACTGAACAGGCTTCCCGGGGCAGTTCGAGACAGACTGATCAAACTTTTGGTATGGACACCTCTTACCGTTACTGGACATGATGGTTTTAAAATGGCGATGATCACCCGAGGTGGTGTAAGCCTTAAAGAGATAGATCCAAACACAATGCAGAGTAAACTTATAAATGGTCTGTACTTTTGTGGTGAGGTATTAGATATAGATGGACCATGTGGAGGATATAATCTGCAATGGAGCTTCTCTAGTGGCGCTCTGGCTGGAAAGCTATTAAAGTAAAATACTAACATTGCTTATAGCTCTTTATTGTGTATCATCAAGCTTTATGATCCTGGCAAATCGAAAAAATGGCTTGCGATAGTCCATAAATATTTTATTTGTTTGATCTAAGCTATCAGAGGTAAAAAGGTGCACAACACCCTGCTGCATTTGGAATACAGAACGCATCATGGCACATATTGCGTCTGACTCTTCAAGCTTCAATACTTCAGTATAGTTTTCACTCCAAAACACAATCCTGCTCAACTGAGAATTCTCGATTATCATTTGGGGTACTTTCAGCACTTCATCTAAGAACCTATAGGCATCTTCTCTCTCCCAAAACCTCATTGAGTTGTTCAACTCTTCATCAATACAATCTTCGAATAGTAAGTGTGCCTGTGCAAGAATCATTTTAGCAAGATCCCGCATATTACTCACTTTGGCAAAGTCAATATAAATTACTTTATGGGATTTACTTAGATGCTCTCGAAATGCCTCAATAAACTGCTGCTCTCCTTTGTTTTTATGAACCTTTACAATCACTGTACCTTGCCCAAACTCATTGATAAGGATGTCTAGTTCTTTCCATTTTTTTTCCAAAACACCATTCCTTTTGATTGTTACTAATAACGGTATTGAAATTAAATACTTTTTGGTATGTAAATATTTATTTTAACTTCAATACTTTTTAGTATTTATTTTCCATACTTTTTACGACATCGATTACATGCACGCTCATCATAGATGAGCCATCTTTTGATACCATTTAATCAATACCCATGATATCCATTGTTCTATTCTTATCAAATATATTTTCTATTGTTGGTAGCGACTCTTCTGTAATAAATATTTCTTGTTTACGTCTTTTTTCCTCAAGTCTTATAGAAGTGATATAAAAACTGAAATACTCCATTAATTTCTCTGGTGCAATTTTTATTTTCATACCTTTCTTCATTATTGACTTGCTTTCTAGATGCAATATAGCTATAAGCAATGTTGATGATGGGGTCTCCTCTGTGGAGTCATTATCAATTGCATCGGCTTCACGTATCATCCTATGCAGAATTTCATCTGTTAAGTTCTGTGGCAACAGACACTTAATGCCATTCTTTTTTATAAGCTTTAGTAGTTTTTGTGTCGGATGTTTATTGTCTTTCATGTTTACCTACCTATAGTTAGTTGATAATAAGTTGTAGCAAACATATACTTATAGTTAGTTTATCTATAGATAGGTGTAAAATGAAAGAATGTACTATTTCTGATGAAAGAATGCAAGAAATATATAAGAAAATTGGATTAAATGTAAAAGAGATACGTCA
>CAZQOC010000048.1:2082-8992 GCA_964594745.1 uncultured Sulfurovum sp. | reverse complement strand
TAACTGCTTCAAATAAAACTCTTTTTGTATAATTTTTAACATTATATGATAAAATGAGTAAAATTATAATTTTTGACACATAGTTGATCGTGTCATTTTAGGACAATGATGAGTATTCACACCCCCAAAATAGAAAAAAAAGTAACCTTAACCACTATAGCCAAGATGAAAGGTGTAGAGCCTATAACCATGGTCACAGCCTACGATGCACTTTTTGCGCAGCTGTTTGATGGTGAAGTAGAGATGATATTGGTAGGAGATAGCCTGAACATGAGTTTTTTAGGCAAAGAAGACACACTCTCAGCCACGATGGATCAGATGATTTACCATACACAAGCGGTGTGTAATGGTGCCAAGTTACCACTGATTGTGCTGGACATGCCTTTTGGTTCATACTCAACAGTGGAGGATGCTATTCATAATGCCACTAGAGCTTACCAAGAGACCAATGCCCAAGCCATTAAAATTGAAGGTGGAAAAGAACGAGCACATATTGTTGAAGCTCTCACACAAAATTCCATTGCAGTACTGGGGCACATAGGGCTGATGCCACAGTTTTTACGCAGTGATGGTGGCTACAAGATACGTGGAAAAGATGCAGAAGATATATCTTCTCTTGTGGAAGATGCCAAAGCACTTGAAAATGCAGGTGCATTTGCCATAGTCGTTGAGGGGGTTAAGGAAGAAGCTGCAAAGGCGATTACCGAGGCAGTATCTATTCCAACCATAGGTATAGGTGCAGGAAATGTGACAGATGGGCAAGTACTTGTATGGAGCGATATGTTCGGTTTCTTTGAAGCCTTTAAACCTAAGTTTGTCAAACAGTACATGGATGGAGCCAAACAAATACGTGAAGGCTTAGAGTCTTACCGTAATGAAGTCAAGGGGCGTGAATTCCCTAGTGAGGAGTATACTTACTAATGGAACGCATGGTTGAGATAGAACGTTTTGATGAAGAGGGTTCGTATGAAGTCTCTTTACGTCCTAGTGGATGGGATGAATATATAGGTCAAGAGAAGATAAAAAAGAATCTTAAAGTCTTTATTGAAGCCAGTAAAAAAAGAGATGAGGCACTTGACCATATCTTATTTTTTGGGCCTCCAGGTTTGGGTAAAACGACTATTGCCAATATTATCTCTAGTGAAATGAATGCCAATATCAAAACCACTGCTGCACCGATGATAGAAAAAGCAGGTGACTTGGCAGCGTTACTGACCAATATAGAAGAGGGTGATATCTTATTTATCGATGAGATTCACCGTATGTCTCCAGCCATTGAAGAGATACTCTATCCTGCGATGGAAGACTTTAGATTGGACATTATCATAGGCTCAGGCCCAGCAGCACAGACAGTGAAGAT
The DNA here is from genome assembly GCA_964594745.1 of uncultured Sulfurovum sp. GTDB lineage: Bacteria > Campylobacterota > Campylobacteria > Campylobacterales > Sulfurovaceae > Sulfurovum. The sequence goes on along the minus strand of CAZQOC010000048.1, from coordinate 7,632 downwards.
AGACTTGCCACGCTTTACACTTATAGGTGCAACGACAAGAGCAGGGATGCTCTCTAACCCACTACGAGAGCGTTTTGGTATGCACTTTAGAATGCAGTTTTACACAGCAGAAGAGCTAGCCAAAATTGTGACACAGGCTTCACATAAGTTAGAAAAAGTAGCACAAAAAGAGGCTGCCTTAGAAATGGCTAGACGTAGTCGTGGTACACCACGTATTGCACTTAGGTTACTGAAGCGTGTACGCGATTTTGCTGAGGTATTGGATGAAGAAGAGATACATCTAGAACGTGCCAAATATGCTTTAGACCAACTTGGGGTTAATGATCTTGGTTTCGATGAGCAGGATATCAGACTACTTGAACTTCTTGTCTCTGCCAAAAACAAGCCGATGGGATTAAGTACTATTGGTGCAGCACTGAGTGAAGATGAAGGTACCATTGAAGATGTGCTTGAACCCTACCTTATAGCCAATGGCTATATTGAACGTACTGCACGAGGACGGATTGCCACACAAAAGTCCTATGAGCATTTTAAACTTGGTGGTATGGATAAAGGATTATTTAATGACTAAAACCACACTATTGGTAACGGCACTCTTTGTTTTAGGTTTGATGGGTGCATACTCTGTGTATCAACCATTTTTACTCTCTATTACGGTGGCTATTTTACTTACTATGGCAACATTTAACTTGAGTAAAAAACTTGTAGCTTTTACGCATTCTGCTAAAATTTCTTCAGCTATCTCTACACTACTTCTTTCTTTGCTATTGTTTGCACCTATTGTCTATTTGGGTACGGTTGGTGTAGGATACCTTTCTCAAATGGATAATACCGGGATTAAAGATACGATTAATACAGTGAAAGTTTTTGTAGAGGAGGTACCTTTTTTAAAAGAACTAAGTGAACAGTATTTGAGTGATGCTAAAATCACAGGGTATATAGAAGACTCTACACATTATATAACAGTTGCAGGTGGTGCAGGACTAGGCTTTATGAAAAATATGTTTTTTGTGGTGGTCTTTTATTTATTTATCAACTTTTATGGGGACAGGTTTTTTGATATGGTTTTAAAGTTGTTACCTGTCTCTCCTGTAAAAGGTACCAGAATGATGCAAGAGGTTTCAGCGACGATGGAAGTGGTATTTTATTCCATCATTGTTACCGCGATTTTTGAAGGTTTCCTCTTTGGTATCATAATGAGTTATTTTGGGTTTAATGGTTTACTTTTTGGTGTGATTTATGGTTTTGCATCGCTTATACCTATCATTGGAGGACTTGTCGTTTGGGCACCTGTCTCTTTGTATGCATGGACTAAAATTGATTCGCATACCGCTATCGTCATTGCGAGTTATTCTGTTATTATGATATCTATCATTGCAGATACCTTTATAAAGCCGATGATTATTAAAGTTATTCAAGAAGATTTACTTAAAAGCACTATACAGATTAACTCTATTGTGATATTCTTTTCCATCTTAGCGGGAATGAGTACACATGGTTTTTGGGGTATGATTTTAGGCCCTGCTATGACTTCATTTTTGATTGCTATTACTAAAGTCTATTTAGATTATAGTGAAAAATAAAGGATAACAATGATAAAAATACTTATTATAGAAGATGACCCAGAATTGGCACTTATATTGACGAATTATCTTACCAAATATGATATGGAAGTCATTGGTGCAGAAGATCCTTTTATTGGGTTATCACTCCTTACACAACATACTTTTGACTTGATTATTTTGGATTTAACTTTGCCTGGTATGGATGGACTTGAAGTGATTCCTAAAATACGTGAAATCTCAAATATACCTATTATTATTTCATCTGCACGTGATGATATCACAGATAAGGTCATAGGATTGGAACGAGGGGCAGATGATTATATGCCAAAACCGTATGATCCCAGAGAATTGGTGACGCGTATTAAAACGATTTTAAGACGTACCACCAGTGTTGATGAAAAAGTAGGAACCAAAGAAGAACTTTTTATAGCAGATGCTAAAGCACGAGAGATACGCTTTAAAGGAACTTCTTTGGAGCTTACTGCTGCAGAATATGACATTCTTTTGATGCTTATCCAACATAAAAATGGTTCTGTTTCTCGCGAACAATTACTTTATGAGAGTGAACATATAGATGATGATTCTTCCATTAAGAATATTGATGTGATTATTTCACGTATACGACAAAAGATTGCTAAGATAGATCCAGACAATATTTATATTAAGCCAATTCGTGGTGTAGGGTACCTTTTAACTGATCGCACATGAGAAACTTATCTGTAACGACATTTATTCATATTCTTTTTTCTGTTGCAATTGCGATTTTGATTGCTACGTTTTTACTTTTTCTTTCATGGGATAGAGACCGCCAAAAAATAGAAGAATTTAAGCGTTATCAACTTATTTCTATTACATTTCTTTCCAATCTTCAACAAAGTCCTGATGAAAAAAAACTTCACAAAGTCTATAACGATTTGCATGTTTTGCCTTTGTCTAAAACAGAGACAAAAGAACGTAAAAAAGAGATAGAAAATAATGGTAAAACTGTTTTTTCAGGTGGTTCTACGGCAGGTCAAGTACGTGTCTTCGAGATAAATAAGCAACATTATATTTATGTACAGCGTATGGGATATAATTTGATGTTTAAAGATAATAAACCAAAAAATTATAATTTTGAATTTGCTGTAAGTATTGGTGTATTCCTCATTTCGCTTTTACTTTTACTCTATTTGGCTGTTTTGAAAAAGCTTTCTCCTCTAAAGAAACTTCATAGGCAAATACAAAAATTTGCACAGGGAGATACTCAAACAAGAATTACCTACAGCTATGATGATGAAATAGGAAAAATTGCCAAAAGTTTTGATGATGCGATTGTCCATATTAATCAATTGGGTGCTTCAAAAAACCTTTTTATGCGTAATTTGATGCATGAGTTGAAAACACCTATTACCAAAGGGCGTATTGTTGTTGAGATGCTTGAAGATGAGGGGACAAAAAAAGTGCTTATACGTGCATTTGAGCGTATGAATGAACTCATTTCTGAATTGGCTGAACTTGAACGTGTTACTACACAAAGTTTTGAACCCAATTTTGAATATATTATGCTTTCCGAAATTGTTCAGGAGAGCCAAGAACTTCTTATGACACAAAGTTCATGCATTAAAATTAATATTGATGATATCGCACTCACTACAGATAAAAAGCTTATGACGCTTGTCATCAAAAATCTTATAGATAACGGCATGAAATATGGAAAAGACAAGTGTGTTCTGTTACAAACAAACCATGGAATGATTGAAGTTATTTCTCAGGGTGATGCGTTAAAACATCCACTTTCTTATTATACCGAACCTTTTTCACAAGCAGAGAAGCGTAGCGCAGGTTTTGGTCTTGGACTTTATATTGTGCACAGTATTTTGGAAAAACTAGGGTACAGCTTAGGCTATAAGCATCAAGAAGAAAAAAATATTTTTATGCTTGTGCCAAAGAAAAACAATAGATAAAGTGATTATTTTTCTTCTTTTAATGCTTCAGCAATAAGCTCTAAAGGGTTCTTAAAGACGGTTTCGACTTCTGCATTGTTCAGTGCTTCGGAGAGCTGTACACGACAGGCTGAACACTCTGCACTGACATAGGTTGCCTGGGTTTCTTTAATCATCGCAGCTTTTGGTTTTCCCGCAGCTTCAGCAAAGTGAAACTTTTCTGTTTGCATGGTCACGCCACCAAATCCACAACATCTGTTTGGGTCACTCATCTCTACCATCGGGTAGTTTGGTGCCAGCAGATTACGCGGTTGCTCATAGATACCCTGTACCTTTCTGGCATGACAGGGGTCATGATAGGTGACAGGGGTATCGAACTGTTTACCTTTGGTTTTGAGAAGTTCCTGCAAGGCGGTATTGTCATCCAACCATTCTGTTGCCATATAGATCTTTTCTGCTACTTTTTTTGCTCTGGCTTCCCACTCTGGCATATCATGATTCTTGAAAAAGACTTGCCAGTCATGTTTTACCATGGCAGAACAGGTTGCTTCGGGAATGAGCATGGCATCACACTCATCCATAAAACTTTCAAAGTATTCTATATTGGCTTTGGTCATACGCTCTACTGAGTCGACTGCCCCTGTAAAGTATGCAGGTGCACCACAACAAAGCTGCTCTTTGGGAATGAAGATGTCAATATTGAGTTCTTTGAGTATCTCTACCAAACTGTCACCGATACCTACATAATTGTAGTTTGCCAAACACCCTATGAACAGTGCAACACGTTGGTTTTTTTTCTCTTGTGTTTTGGCGGGTATCTCTTCTGGGTAAGCGTTAAGGAAGCTTACTTTTGAGAGTGAAGGAATGAGTCTTCCTTTTTTAACCATAGGCATTCTAAAGCGTGCCAAAAGACCGCCCTTATTTTCATCTACTTTAAAGGCACAGGTTTTAAACATAAAACCAAACTTCATGACGATATCCATCACTTTTCGGTGCTCTAGCAGATAAAAAGCCACACGTTTAAACCATGCTATACCAAACTTCTCAGCGATATCTGCACGTACTTCTTCTATGACCATATCAGTTGGCAGGGAGTTGGGGCAGACATCGACACAGTTGGTACATAAAAAACAGGACTCAAAAATGTTTTTGGCATTTTTGTCTAGTTCCAGGTTTCCTTGTTGATAAGCGCCAAGCAGGTCAATGAAGCCACGAGGAGAGGTGGTCTCATCTGGGTTGACTTGGTGGATGGTACAAACGGGGATACATTTTCCACATTTGATACAGTCGTCACTTGTTGCGGAGAAGTTGAAGATGTCTTCTATTTTTTTGCTCATAGTTCCTCTTGAATATGGTGTTTTTTCTTGTTCCTTTTTTTCTTTATTGATGCAACAAAGAAAGAAACGAACCCAAAAAAAGAAAATGCAATACCTGCTGTCGCAAGAAGTCATCTTCCTTATTTTGTTTATTTGCTAAATACCCAATATTTTATAGTGTATTTTTTAAACTGTCTTCGAAAAGCTCTTTTTATTTTCACCATATTGGTGCATGTAGGCATCAAATGGCATTGCAATGTTTCTTATGAGTAAGGTACCTGTGGTACTTACTGTTATTTTGTCGTCTGAGATGGTGACTAACTCAGCCTCTACAAACTCTTGTAATGCATCTAGTGCCTCTGCAAAGTATGCACTAAATGTGATGTTATGTTCACGTTCTACACGTTTCATGTCTATGGAGAAGTTTGCCATGAGTTCCATGATGACTGCTTTTCTTAAAAAGTCATCTTCACTCAAGTTCACGCCTCTTTCAAAAGGAAGTTTTCCTTCGTCAAGTGCAGCTTCATAGACTTTCATATCTTTGGTATTTTGTGCATAGTAACGTGCACCTTCTCCGATGCTTGTAAGCCCGATGCCTACTAGGTTTGCACCACCTTTAGTAGTGTAGCCTTGGAAGTTTCTATGCAATTCGCCTTTTGCTATGGCACCGAAGAGTTCATCTTCAGGCTTGGCAAAATGATCCATACCTACCATCTTATAGCCTTTGTTTTCAAAAAAGTCAATAGT
>CAZQOC010000048.1:0-1982 GCA_964594745.1 uncultured Sulfurovum sp. | reverse complement strand
CAAAATGATCCATACCTACCATCTTATAGCCTTTGTTTTCAAAAAAGTCAATAGTGTACTGAAAGATTTTGAGTTTTTCATCTGGGCTAGGCAGGGTTGTTTCATCAAATTTACGTTGTGTTTTCATGAGCCACGGTACGTGTGCGTAGTTGAAAACTGCGACTCTATCCGGATTGAGTACGGTAGAGAGTTCAAGTGTCTCTTTAAAGGTCTCCAGGTCTTGGTATGGCAGCCCGTAGATAAAGTCAGTGTTGATGGAGTTGATACCATATTTTCTTGCCAACTTCACAGCATTTTGTGTAAGTTCTAGTGGCTGGATGCGGTGTATCTCTTTTTGTACTTTTTCATCAAGGTCTTGTACTCCAAAGCTGATACGGTTAAAACCGTGTTTTTGAAAGACTTTCATTTGCTCTTCGTTAAAAAAGCGTGGGTCTATCTCGCAGCTTATCTCTGCATCTTTACTCCAGTTAGGAAACTTAGATTTAATGTACGAGACTATCTCATCAAGTTCAAAGGCTTTATAGTAAGTAGGTGTACCTCCACCAAAGTGAAACTGTATCACTTCACGGTTGGTGTCTATGTGTTGTGCAAGTATGTCTATCTCTTTTTTTAGGTACTCAATGTACTGGCTAAGCTTCTCTTCTTTTGAAGTAAAGACCACATTACACCCACAGAAGTAACATGCAGATCTACAAAATGGCAGATGCACGTAGAGCGAAAGTGGTTCAGTGGAGGTCTCTAGGTATTTGATGTAGTCATCGTATTTGAAGTCGTCTTTGAACTCTAGGGCAGTAGGATAACTGGTGTATCTGGGGCCTGGTTTGGAGTATGTGCTGAACTTTTCAAAATCAATTTGACTCAATGGGTATCCTTTTGAAGATTTTGCATCTTCTTGGTCTTTAATTTCTCTTGTTACTTTTTTCTTTTTTGTACTGCGACAAAAGAGAAAAAAGTAACCAAAAAAGAAAAAAGCGCAACCACTATCGCGACCGCAATTTTTTTCATACGGATTTCATTATAATAAAGTAAATGAAATTTCTTGTTTTAGTTGTCTCTTTTTCCATCTAGCCAGACCATGACACCTTTTTGGGCGTGGAGTCTGTTTTCTGCTTCGGTGAAGATGACATCTGCGTGTTTTTCAAATGTCTCTTCGCTGACCTCATAGCCTCTGTAGGAAGGTAGGCAGTGTAGGAAGATAGCATCTGATTTTGCGTGAGACATAAGTGTTTCATCGACGATGTATCCGTCAAAGGCTTTCATGCGGATTTCTTTTTCGTCTTCCTGACCCATGGAAACCCATGTATCCGTAGTAACCACATCACAACCTTTAACAGTTTCAATAGGGTCATTTCCAAAAGTGATTTTTGCACCACTCTCTTTAGCAAAGGCAAGTGCATCAGCTACGATAGTGGCATCACACTCATAGCCTTTTGGTGTAGAGACTCTGAGTTCAAAGCCTAGCTTGGCTGCAAGCATGAGCCATGAGTGTGCCATGTTGTTTCCATCACCCACGTAGGCTACCACTGGGTTTTTGTCTTTACCGAACTCTATCATCGTAAGGTAGTCTGTCATGAGTTGTACAGGATGGTAACTGTCTGTAAGCCCATTAATCACAGGTACTTTGGAGTATTTGGCAAACTCTTCGAGTTTTGACTGTTCAAAAGTACGTATCATCACCATATCAACCATACGGCTAATGACACGAGAAGTATCTTTCATCGGTTCACCACGTCCTAGCTGTATGTCATTAGCTGACAAAAACAACCCCACACCACCAAGCTGGTAGATACCCGTCTCAAAGCTCACACGCGTACGCGTAGAAGACTTTTCAAATATCATCCCAAGTGTTTGGTGTTGCATATATGGTACAAACTTACGTTGCTTGGTTTGTGCTTTTATTTTCTGTGCCAGTGCTATCATCTCCAAGATCTCTTCTTTGGTGAAATCTTTGAGTGTTAAAAAGTGTCTCATAGGACTATCCT
>CAZQOC010000047.1:0-9005 GCA_964594745.1 uncultured Sulfurovum sp. | reverse complement strand
TAAAGCAAGTCCTGATCTTCCAGTTTTAGCAATGACCTGTCCTGCTTTTACTTCATCACCTTCTTTCACAAGAACTTGAGAACAATGTCCATAAAGAGAATAGAGCCCCAATCCATGATCAATCATTGGCATATTTCCATAAATACCATTTTCGTTTGCATAGACAACCGTCCCTGCATTAGAGCTTTTTATAGATGCCATTTTCGTACTTGCTAAATCATAACCAACATGATAAGACTTAGAAACTTCATTATCTTTTGTTTTATAATAGTAGTGTCTTTCATCCCCATAACTTGCTACTTTAGCACCATTTTGAAGAGGATAGAACTTTTTCATTTTCCAATGTTTTAATACTTCTGTGGATACCTTTTTAGCCAAAGTATGTATTTTCTCTTCATTTTTAAGTCGCATCGTTTCATTAATCGCACGAAGTTTATCTAGTCTATCGCTCGTACTTGCATATTCTGGGTTACTGGAGGCTAAATCAGTAATTTTCCCATCGATAAATTTATCTCTTGCCTTAATCCATGAAACTTTATATTTATGATGTTTAAGATAAAAAGGTATGTCAGTTACACGTTTATTTTTGGCTTTGTCTGTTGCAATAATCTTAGCATTAAAACTACTTTTATTAAAAGGCCAAGCTACCAATGTTGCATAATACCCCTTTTGCTTATAAGGTTCTACTTGAAATCTTTTCCCGCCTGCTTCAACATAGAGTTCCTCTAAATTTTCATCATTTGCCTGAAAAACAACTAGTGCTGATCCACCTTGTGTAATACTATATGAATTGGCTAACACATTCACATTAGGACGTTTTGAATCTACTTTAATTTTTATGGTTTTAACTGTTTTGTTTCCTTGAAAAAAGTTCCACATACTATTGTCATTTACTGATACTTTTAGTTGTAGTGTACTTGCTTTAGGATTTAATGTTTTACTTTTGGGATATTTAACTAAAAGTGTTTGTTCTTTAGTATCTTTATCAAAATCGCCTTGCCCCACAATAAGGCTATTTGTACCATCACTTAACATAAGTTCAAAATGTTTTAATGCTACATTATCACTAAGTTGGAGTTTTAAGGGGTCAGTTCTATTCCAGAAAATATTTTCTTGACTCTCTACTTTTGGTGCAACTCTTTCAAATTCTAGTGCGGTATAGATATACCCTGCACCCCCTAAAAGTATGAAGAGCAAGAGTATACCTATTATTTTGTTTCCACCTTTTTTACCACGTCTATTTTTCATTTATTAATCCTAGTTCTTCTATCTTATTTAAAATTATATCTATACTTTCTTGTAAAGTATATTGTGCCAATGTAAAACCGGCAGCTACCTTATGTCCACCACCACCCAATGCTAAAGCCACTTTCGAAACATCAACTTTTTTGCTGCGCATAGAGATACGTATGCCCTCATCTAATTGCATTGCAAATATTGCTATCTCTACAGTTGCTAAAGATCTTGCATAATCTACAATGCCTTCCATATCAGGAATGCTTGCACCTGTTGCATTGATATCTTCTTTAGTTACTTGAAGTACTGCTATTTGTGCTTCATTCTTTAACACAAGAGAACCTAACGCCCTTTCTAAAATACGCAATGAGCTCAAAGATCTTCTTTGTGTAAAGTTGCAAGCAATCTCATCTGGTTTAGCCCCCAAGCTTACTAATTGTTTGGCTACAGCAAACACCTCTTCGTTTACTGAAGAGCTTGTAAAGTATCTTGTATCAGAAAGTAATGCGGCATAAAAACATGTTGCAGCATCCGCATTCATCATATACAATGATTCAAACAGTAAAAAGGCGACTTGTGAAGAAGATGCATACGCAGGGATAACCACATTGATATTTCCATATGCAGTATTACTCTGATGATGATCAATATTCACTATCGTGCGTCCACCTAAATCAAAGCCTAGTCGGTCTACACTTCCACAATCACACGAGATAATAAGAGAATTTTGATACTCCATCTTATGTTTTATTTTTTGATAATTTGGTAAAAAATCTAAATACAATGGCAATGTCTTAGATGCATTGACTATCTCAACTTTTTTGAGCCTATCTTCTGTCAATAAAGCATAAATCCCCAAGGCTGTTCCTAAAGCGTCCGCATCAGGATTTAAATGTGAAAGTATTGTAATAGATTCTGCTGCATTTATTTGATTTAGTACTTCCTCTTTTGGAAGTGTATAATTATACATTTTTGCCTTTCATTCCTGGCTATTTACGTAGCGGAGTGACGAAAGTATACTCCATATACGTTAACAACTTATTACTCTACGCTTACGGGGTTGCTTTAAGCTTCAACCTTCATAGATAAATCAATCCAATTTGCTTGATGAATAACCGAACCTGAGCTAATAGCATCCACACCTGTGCTTGCTATAGCTTGAATCGTATCTAACGTTACATTACCACTTGCTTCCAATAAAACATGCGGATAGTTTTCATTTCTATACACCACAACCTCTTTGGTCTGATCAATAGACATATTGTCACACATCACGATGTCAGCACCTGCTTTCATAGCGCGTTTTACCATCTCTAAACTCTCACACTCTATCTCTACTTTAGAAGTAAATGGTATCTTCTGACGTACTTCTTTCATAAAAGTATCTAGGTCATCAATAGTTTGCAGATGTGTATCTTTAAGCATGAGACAATCATCTAGCCCCATACGGTGATTTATCCCACCTCCACAACGTACCGCATACTTTTCGAACTCACGCAACAATGGTCTTGTTTTACGCGTATCTAAAAGTTTTACCCCTGTATCTTTGATGGCATCCACATACCGTGCTGTTAAAGTTGCGATAGAAGAAGCATGCAGTACCATGTCGAGTATAGAACGTTCTAAAGAAAGAATCGTTTTAGAATTGCCAGAGATAAAAAGAAGTTTTTCTCCTTTGTTAAAATGCTCACCATCATTGATTATCCATTCTAACTCTAAATCATACATCTTTGAAAATGTATTCACATACTCTTGACCGGCAAAAACACCCTCACTTTTGGCAATGATATAGGCACGAATCGACTTCGCTGTAGAGATACGTGAAAATAAATCACCTCGTCCTACATCTTCAGCAATCAATGCCCTTAAAAAGTTTTCCTTTAACATTATTTGATTGCCAACATACGTTCAAGTGCCATATTGGCATATTTTATCACATCAGGTTGCACCACTATCTCATTGATTGGTTTACCATCTTCTATGGACTTTAGCGTATTATACAAGTCTTCTAACGTTGTTTCATTCATGGTAGGACACTCTGGTTTGGTAGAAGAGAGTACATAGGTATTGCCTTTACGCATACGGTTCACGAGGTTATACTCTGTCCCTATGGCTACTTTCTGCTCCGGATCTAGGTCATTCACATACTTAATCAACTGTGAGGTAGAGCCTGAAAAATCTGCTGCCTGTACAACAGAGGGATCACACTCTGGATGCACGGCTATTTTGATACCTGGAAATTTATTTCTGTAAAACTCTACGTCATCGACAGTAAAAAGCTGATGCACGGAACAAAAACCGTTAAAACAGATGATATCTGCCTCTTTGGGGTCACACTCTTTGCCATCTTTTTCTACACCAATCACACAAGACTTCAGACCCATCTGTATGGCAAAATTCTGTCCTAAACATCTATCTGGCACAAAGAGTATTTTTTTACCAGTTTCGAGTCCTTTTTCAATGATTTTGAAGGCATTGGAAGAGGTACAGACATACCCTCCCATCTCACCAACTTTAGCTTTGACTGATGCATCCGAGTTGATGTAGGTAATAGGTAAAATATCTTCTTTGTCTATGCCTCTATCAACCATATATTGAACTGATTCTTCAAAATAAGAGCCATCCATCATGCGCGCCATCGCACAACAGGCGATTTTAGGCATAAGTACGCGTTTATCTGGGTCTATCACTTTGACTGACTGTCCCATAAAGCCAACACCACAAAAAACCACCCATTTGTTATCATTGGCTTGACAACGACGTGCAAGTTCCAAAGAGTCACCTGTAATATCTGCCATTTCAAACACTTCATCACGTTGGTAATAGTGTGCCACTACTGTGACATCCAGTTCTTTCTTAAGTCTATTTATCTCAGTTTTATAGTCTATACTCATTAACATCCCTTGGGTATAATTGTAGTTATTTTAGCTAAATTCGGCTAAAATTGCACTATAAATAAAAATTGTGGAATAAATATGGACTTCTTTACAAATCAAAATATCTTGCTCTATCTTGCCGCTTATCTGATTGCTGGTATCCCTTTTGGATATCTCCTTGCTAAACAGTTCGCTGGTGTAGACATCAAGGAAGCGGGTTCAGGAAATATTGGTGCTACCAATGTTTTACGTGTCGTCAAAGAACAAGATCCAAAACTTGCAAAAAAACTAGGTGCAGCCACACTTTTTTTAGATGCCATTAAAGGAGCACTCGTAATTCTTGTTGCCAAGTTATTAGGTGCACCTGAAAGCGTATTATGGACGATTGCGGTATTGTCTGTTGTAGGACACTGTTTTTCTGCATTTCTTTTCTTTGAAGGAGGTAAAGGCGTTGCTACTGGATTTGGGGTACTCCTTGTTATGATGCCTATGCCTGCGCTTATCGCTATTGCTGTATGGCTAGGTGCAGCAAAAGGATTAAAAATCTCTTCTCTCTCTTCACTCATTGGCTTGGCTGCATTTATCATTGCTTCATATATTATGTATCCAGAAGTACCAGGTATTGGTTCTCATGCACCTATTTGGGTTATTGCACTTATTATTACCTATAAACATATTCCAAATATTGTAAGACTATTTAACAAAGAAGAAGCAAAAGTATAAACAGATGACTATCCATATAGAGGCACTTACTTTCGATGTGATTATTGGATTACTCGATTTTGAACGAGACAAACCTCAAAAAGTGATTATAGATGTGGAAGCTTCTTATGAATATAGTCATGAAAACTTTATAGACTATGCTGATATGGTGCTACTTATACAAACAGAACTCAAAGAAAAACGTTATACACTTCTTGAAGATGCACTTTTAGGTGTAAAATCCACCCTAATCACTACCTATCCCCAAATTCAATCTCTTTCTTTAAAAATCGCTAAACCCACTATTTTACCCCAATGCTCTGTGGCCTTAAGCCATACATGGAGGCTCTAGTTTTAAAATGCTTTAAAAAAATTTTCAGAAAACGCTAGATTTATGCTATAATATTAAATAAATCTTAAATAGGGGTTCAGTTATGAGAGTGTTAATCATTGAGAATGACGTAGAACTAGGAAAAATACTTTCTGAGAAATTACATGCTGCTGACTACCAATGTGATATTGCTGAAAACCTAGGTGATGCAAAATATTACCTTGACATCCGCAACTATGACCTTGTCTTACTAAGCTGGGAACAAGCTAGTTCAGTCAATATCTCTTTAGTTTCAGACATCAAAAAGGAAGCACATAAAACTTCAGTGATTGTTATCTCAAAAGATGTACATAAAGAAAGTGAAATTGAAGCACTTAGAGCTGGGGCAGATGATTTCATTCGAAAACCTTTAGATTACGAGATTCTCCTTGTAAGAATTGAGGCAAAACTACGTTTTGGGGCTTCAAATATCATCGAAATAGACGAACTCATCATCAATCCAGAAGAAGAAAAGATTATTTACCAAGGTGAAGAGATAGAACTTAAAGGGAAACCTTTTGAAGTATTGACACATCTTGCTATGCATAAAGATCAGATTGTCTCTAAAGAACAGTTGCTTGATGCTATCTGGGAAGAACCAGAACTTGTTACTCCTAATGTAATAGAAGTTGCTATCAATCAAATCCGTCAAAAGATGGATAAACCCTTAGATATCTCGACTATAGAGACAGTAAGAAGACGTGGTTATAGATTTTGTTTTCCTAAAAAAATCACCTAATTCAGCTTTTTTACAAGGGGAAATTACCTATATTTTCCCTGAATAATCAATAAAATATTTTTCTTATCTCTTTTTTAATATTTTTAACTTAGGCATAAGCTATGTTGAGTTATAACTCGTATAAATAACTAAACGAAAGTTGCAAATAACTTTCAAAAGGGTGACAATGGCATTAGTAATAACTGACGAATGTATCGCATGTGACGCATGTAGAGAAGAGTGTCCAAACGAGGCAATTGAAGAGAATGATCCAATATATATCATAGATCCAGATATGTGTACTGAGTGTGTTGGACACTTTGATGAACCTCAATGTATTGCAGTGTGCCCAGTTGACTGTATCATTTCAGATCCTGACAACGTAGAAAATGTTGAAGAACTCATGTTCAAGTACAACAAACTCCAAGAAGAATTAGAATCATAATATGGCAAAACGAACTGCTATCATAGATATCGGTTCCAATTCAGCCAGACTTGTGATTTTTGAAAAGACAAGTCGTTATGGCTTTCACCTTATTTGCGAACAAAAATCAAAAGTGCGTATTGGAGAAGGTGCCTATGCAAAAAAAAGTTATCTCCAGCCTATTGGTATTAAGCGTGCTTATCTTACCCTTAAATCTTTCCTTCACACTATAGATAAATATCAAGCAAATAAAACACTTTGTGTAGCTACTTCTGCTTTACGAGATGCGCCAAATGGAAAGATTTTCACAACATGGATAAAAAAAGAACTTGGCTTACAAATAAAAGTTATAGATGGTCTAAAAGAAGCAAGTTATGGTGCTATCGCTGCTGCCAATTTACTTCCTATCACAGATGGTATTAGCATAGACATTGGTGGAGGGTCATCAGATATAGCTTTGATTCAAAATAGCACAATCGTCGATACCTATTCTTTGAATCTTGGTACCGTGAGACTTAAAGAACTTTTTTTTGACAAAACAGAAGAAAATAGTCTCATCAATGAAAAAGCAAAAGCTTTTATACATAACGAACTAGAAAAACTCCCTTCACACTTTAAACATTCCTTAGCTATAGGGATAGGTGGGACAGCGAGAACCTTGTCTAAAGGTATTATGAAACGTGCTGAGTATCCTTTAGATAAACTCCATGCATTTGGCTATACGATAGAAACTTATCTTCCCTATCTGACTGCTATCCCTCATTCAAGTGCAAAAAACCTCAAACAATTTGGCTTAAAAAAAAATAGATATGACACCATACGTGAGGGAGCTCTCATCTTTACTGAGATACTTGCACACATAGAAGCAAAAGAAGTAATATCCTCTGCTGTAGGGGTTAGAGAAGGTGTCTTTTTAGAACAGATACTTAGAGATGACAAACTTAAGTTCCCAAAGTCCATTAATCCCAGTATTCATTCTATACTAGATAGATTCAAACCTTTAGTCAACATAGAAAAAAAGCGTAAAGCAAAACTTCAAATTGCCACAAACCTTTACAGCATGCTTCAAAAAGAGATACAGGACAATACCCGATACAAAGATGAACTTTTATGGGCACTAAAACTTTCCAGCATAGGCAAAACCCTCACCATCTATAAAGCACATCAGCATGCCTTTTATATTGCTATGCAAGAGCTTAACTATGGATTTAGTCATAAAGAGAGTCTTCTCATATCTCTTTTATTGCGTATGCACACGAAAGAACTGCTCAATAAACCTTTATACGAAAAATACAAATCCTTACTTCCAGAAAAACAAGCCTTACGATGGCTTAGTTTTGTCTATACCCTTACTGTATTTTTACATGAAGCATCTAACTCGGCTACAATATCATTTAGCTATAGCAACAGAACATTAACGATTGTTTCAAACAAGCCATTACATTTAGCAAAAGAAAAAATAAAATCTCTTGAAAAACCTGTACCATTTGCGATTATAATAGAAGATGAAAATAACTTACCGAAGAATAAAGAATTAGGGATTTAAACACACGTAGGGGCAGATCCAATATCTGCCCAAAAAATAATTAGAATTTTGTTCCCATTGAGAATTCAAAAGTAGATGTACTGTCACCTACTTTGTCATCAAGTGCTTTTGCAAATACTAAGTTAATAGGACCAAACCCTGACTGCCATTCTATTACAGCACCGACTGAAGAACGTTTAATCTCTGAAAATTTCTCTTCACCTATCATACCATAATCATAAAATGCAGTCAACCTCATTTTCGCGGCTTCTGAAAGTGGTACAGAGGCTTCAACTGTTGTAGAAAAACGTTTTTTACCTCCAGAGACTAATCCATTTTCCTCTGGTGATAACGAGTAAGACTGGAATCCTCTTACTGAACCAATACCTCCCATAAAGAGTTTTTCAGCAACAGGAATCTTTTCGCCACTTTTACCATCAATACTTGCCGCTCTTGCTTTAAATCTAAGAATCAAATCATAATCAATCCAATCTTCAAGCCCATAGTAAGCACCAAATTTAGCAGAAGTTTTCACATAAGTACCATATCCTCCTGGATATTTTGTTAAGTTTACATCACTACCATTACCCTTTAAACTGGCAAATTCCATATTTACTCCAGCGATAAATCCAGATCTTGGCGTATAGAAGTCATCAGTATTATCAAATGAGATATTTGCAAAGAGTGATGTTTTTTTGTATTTATCCCCATAAAAAAGGTCAATAACCTCTTGGGTTATTGTTGTAGTGGTCTCTCCATAACTTACAGTTAAGTTATTGTCATTACTTTCTGATTTATTGTCAATATACCCTACACCTACAGATGCATGAAAATATCTTAAAAACTCTCTCCCTAATGTAAGTGAACCACCTAACTGATCTTGTGTAAAGTTAGTATATTCATACTTTTTTTTGTAAATAGAGAAACCAAGGCTGTATGGACTGTCCCAAAGTTTTGGATTGGTAAAGGACAAATTATAATTAGTGGAAACTTTTGAAACATCAAATCCTATACTCCCATTAATCCCCGAACCTAAAAAGTTTTTATCGGAGACAGAAGCATTCAGCATAAATCCTTCAAAAGAGCCATAGCCACCTCCAGCTGAGATAGTTCCTGTTGCTGCTTCTTTTACATTTACAAGTAAGTTGATTTTA
>CAZQOC010000046.1:0-9040 GCA_964594745.1 uncultured Sulfurovum sp. | reverse complement strand
AATATGATGACATGAACGAAGCTGCATTCTACATGGTAGGAAATATGGCTGAGGCGATCGCTAAAAATGATAAGATTAACGCTAAGTAATCTTAGTTCTAATCTTTAAAGGATACATATGGAACACATGAAACTAGAAATAATCACTCCAAACGGTGTGATTTTTGATGGTGAAGTTAAACAGGTAAATTTACCTGGAGCTGAAGGTGAATTTGGTGTTTTACCAGGTCACGCAACTTTGGTATCTTTACTTGATACAGGTGTTATTGTTTATGAAAGAGCAGATTCTAAAGAAGTAGCAGTGGCTATTAATTCTGGATATGTCAAAGTAGATGAAGAAAAAACTACATGTATTGTAGATGGTGCAGTGGCAATCTCTGGCGATGACAGTGATCTTGCAAAAGCACTTGAAGCAGCCAAAGAATTACTTAAAAGTACAGAAGCTTCTAGTACTGCTATCGCTTCTGCGGTAAGTAAAGTTGAGCAAATTGGAAAGTCTTTCTAGTTTGGATACACTTCTTAATTATTTCATCCATGGTAGTGCAATAACTTTTATTGTGCTATTTGGATTGTCTATCTATTTTATTGCTACTTTTTGGATATTTTTAGATAGATTTTATGTGATTAATTCACGTATTGCTTCAGAATCAAAATCACTTAAAGCACTTTACACAGGTCAGTCAAAATCAGTGGCAAGTAATTCACTTATTTTTACTTATCTGTCACGTGTAAACAGTCCAAATCAAGCTATTCTTGATGCAGCATCATCTGATGCAATTAGGGTTTCAACTAAAGGGCTTACCTGGCTTTCTATCATTGCTTCTACCTCTCCTTTTATAGGTCTATTTGGTACAGTGATAGGGATACTTGAAACATTTTCAAAATTAGGTGCACAATCAAGTGCATCACTTTCTGTGGTAGCACCTGCTATTTCAGAAGCACTTATCGCTACAGCAGCTGGTATCGCTGTAGCTATTTTTGCATATACGTTTCATCTTATTTTAAAGCGAAAAGCTTATGAACTTTCTTCTTTACTCTCTTCTCAGTCAGAAGTGATACTCTCTCAGGTAAATGAGGATTGATTATGTTTAGTTGGGATGACAGTCCAGACTTAAACATTACGCCTTTGGTAGATGTAATGCTTGTGCTTATGGCTATTCTCATGGTGACTGCACCGACGATTACCTTTCAAGAACAAATTGATCTTCCTCAAGGTTCCAAAACAGTGAAAGTGACTAAGCCTAAAACCCTTACTATACGCATGGATAAAAATAAAAAAATTTATTTGAAAAATGATACGTATGGATTAGATACTTTTGCAGATGATTTTGTGAATCAGTCTATGAAATATGATAAAAATTCTGAAGTCTATATACGTGCAGATAAAGGACTTATCTACGATAATGTGATTTATCTGCTTAAAAGTGTAAAAGCAGCGGGCTTTGAGAAAGTATCGCTTATTACCGAATAAGACAATGTCATGATAGAAAAATCTCCTAAACTTTTATGGGGTGTTGTCTCTTTTACTATTTATGTTGTAGTGATTGGACTACTTGTCTATTATTTTAATACACGTCATGTTGATAATTCTAAGCATTATGTAAAAAAAGACGAACATCGCATTCAAGTCTCGCTTTCTGCGCCTAAAAAAGAAAAAATATCTAAACCTAAGCCTAAGAAAAAACATAGACCTCAAGTTAAAAATAAAGTAAAACCCAAACTTATAAAAAAAAGAAAAGTAAAAGAAACAAAGAAAAAAATCATTAAAGAGAAGATGGTTAAAAAACCTATAAAAAAGAAAGATGAAAATTTAACAAAACCTAAAAAACATAAAGTACAGAAAACAAAAAAGAAAAAACAAACCATCAAACCTAAAAAAACGATAGATCTTTTTTCAAAAATAAAGACCAAAAAAAAGAAAATAGATATCAAGATGACAGATACGCTTACAGTTAAAAAAACAACAAAGAATCTTATAAAAGTGTCAGATGCTACACCTAGTGCACTCAAACGTATTGACGATGTTTTAAAAAATAAAAAACAGAGTGACAAAGGTGTTGAAAATGCTTATTTTGCACATGTACAGGCTATGTTGGAAAGTTGGCCTGCCCAAAGTGATTTTCTAGGTGAAAAAGCTACAGTGACATTATTGATTAAACCATCTGGAATGTTTGAGTTTCAAGTAACATCAGGTAGTAACAATGAGGCATTTAGTCGTTCTGTAATGGATTTTTTAACACAGTTACAAAGTATAGGTTTTGGGAGACATCATGCAGGTCGTAATTATGAGTTTGAAGTTGAATTTTCAGCAAAAGAATAATTGGAGTAACTTTTTCTGATGAGTTCTTGTCTTAATCTTTATGTTTTTAATATTTGAATTCAGTAAAGAATTAGTGAATGGCTTCTTTGGATAATATTCTTATGCTACAATAATACTTTAGAGGAGTATTTTACATGAAAGAAAAATTTAAACAGTACTTATATAAACTAATAGAAGTCAAAGGTAGTGATTTACATATAAAAGCTGGTTCTAAAGTACATATACGAATTAATGGGGAGTTGCATACCCTAACAAATGAGATACTTACTAATGAGGATGTATTACATATTGCAGAAGTTATTTTGAGTACCCCTCAATATAATAGGTTGATTGAACATCAAGAACTGGATTGTTCTTATAATCTAGAAAACCATAAACGTTTTAGGGTAAACTTTTTTTATCAGGTACATGGATTAAGTATTGTTTTGCGTATTATACCTGAAGATATTCTTTCTATTGATGCACTACATCTTCCTAAAATAGTAAAAAAATTAGCAGATTTAAATCATGGTTTAGTACTGGTGACAGGGACAAGTGGTTCAGGAAAATCAACCACACTTGCTGCCATTATAGACAGAGTCAATAAAAGCAAAAGAAAACATATTATCAGTATTGAAGATCCAGTTGAATATTTACATACTGAAGATAAATGTCTTATCTCTCAGCGTTCCGTAGGTACCAACACGCACTCTTTTGCCAATGGTTTAAAATCGGCATCAAGAGAAGATATTGATATTGTGTTTATCGGAGAATTACGTGATTTAGAAACAGTAGAAATTGCATTACATGCTGCAAATACAGGACATTTGGTGGTATCAACACTGCATACACTTGATGCTAAAGAAACAATTTCACGTATTTTAGGTATGTTTCCAAAAGAAGAGCAAGGTCGTGTGAGAATGACATTATCTTTTTTGCTAGAGGGGGTAATTTCTCAAAGATTGGTGGTGACAAAAGAAAATGAACGAGTACCTGCAGTAGAGGTTATGTTAAAAACAAAAAGAATTTCAGAACTTATTGCAGAAAATCGAGATGATGAACTTTTAGAAAGTATTGAAAAGGGTAAAGAGATCTATGGTTCTCAATCTTTTGATCAATCACTCTTTGAGTTGTATATACAAAATAAAATTACCAAATCTGTTGCCCTTAGGAATGCTACAAATCCGTCAGATATGAGTTTATTACTTCAAGGAATTAAAAAAGGCTCAGAGTATGAAAGTATGCGGGACATAAAGCAAACTAAGCGTAGCGCCTTTGAATTAAAGTGATTTTTAATTTTAATATTAATTAATGAAGATTTAACACAGCCTTGATATAATGCTTAATAAAAGACTATAATAAGGAACTATTTTTGAGAATTTTATTATTTATACTCGTATCATTAAATCTTTATGCCGCAGATGCAACACTTAAAATTCAAAAAGATGTAGAGCAGCGGGCGCGTATTGCTTTAGTTGATGCCTCTGCTGTGGTGAACAACACATTTTTTAAGATTTTATTGTCAGATTTTAAAATATCAGGACATTTTTTAGCAGATACCACACATCATATTGGTGATGTGAATTCGGATTATCTCTTACCTGCGCTTAAAAGAAAAGAGTATGTGCTTAAGTTTGCATTGTCTCAACAGACTGGGACTAAGTTAATAGTACGTTTATTAAAAGCATCCGACAGTACAGAAGTATTTCGAAAGCGCTACGCTATTCCTACTAAGAACAAAATGCCCTTCTTAGCGCACAAAGCAGTTAGTGATATTAACAATGCACTCCATTTTTCAGATATATCATGGATGAACCGTTATGTGATTTTTTCACGGTACACCACACCTAGACATAGTGAAATACTCTTAGCTGACTATACGTTTAATTACAAAAAAGTCATTATACAAGGAGGCTTAAATCTTTTTCCTAAATGGGCAGATAAAGAGCAAAAAAGTTTTTACTACAGTGCCTATTCGGGATTAATGCCTGTATTGTATAAGATTAATATTTATACGGGTGCAAAACAGAAAATAGTGACTTCTGAAGGTATGCTTGTCTGTTCGGATGTAAGCAAAGATGGCTCAAAACTTTTATTGACCATGGCACCTCATGGTCAGGCAGATATTTTTGAATTTAATGTAGGTTCTAAATCTAAAAGAAGAATTACACATTTTAATGGGATTGATGTAAATGGTAAATATGTTGATGATGAAAGTCGCATTGTTTTCGTATCTAATAGATTAGGATACGCCAATGTTTTTAAAAAAACTATTGGATCAGGTGCAGTACAGCAAGTCGTATATCATGGACGCAATAATAATGCGGTGGATGCTTATGAAGATAAAATAGTCTATTCAAGTAGAGAGAGTAAAAATAGTTTTGGTGCTAATACGTTTAACCTATATCTTACTTCATCTACGGGGACAGATACACGTCCATTGACGACAACAGGAGTAAATCAGTTTCCAAGATTTTCTACGGATGGTTCGGTCATACAGTTCATCAAGCATAGAGGACGAGGATCTTCTATAGGATACATTAATTTAAAAAGTCATCAAAGTTTGCTTTTCCCTCTTTCTGGGCGAAAAATCCAATCTATTGATTGGTAATCTATATTTAAAGGATAAAGAATGATAGTAAAATCACTACTTATACTAACAAGTATGTTAGCACTGCTTTTAACTGGTTGTAGCCAAAAAGCTCCTGAACTTCATGGTGCACAAACGGGTAAAAATAATGTTTCAGATGCAACAGAAATAGCAGGAAAAACAGTGTCGATTAATGAAAATACCTATGGTAATGAAAATAGTGCCAATGGACAAAAAAATGGTATGAACGATGGAAAATATAACAGCAGTAGCAATGGTTTCCAAAGTATTTACTTTGGTTTTGGAGATTACAGTATTTCTCCATCTATGGAAAATCATATTACTCGTAACAGCAATGTAGTGCAAAATAATAGTGCTAAAGTAAAAATAGAAGGTAACTGTGATGAATTTGGTACCGATGAATATAATTATGCACTGGGACTCAAACGTGCTAAAGCAGTAAAAGATAGTCTTGTGGCACAGGGCGCACCCGCAAGTAAAATGGTTATTATCTCTTATGGTGAGAGTAATCCTGTATGTTCGAATCCTACAGATGGATGTTATGCACAAAATAGACGTGTTGATCTTCGTTTAGTCAAATAAGGATAGGTATGCAATATTTGAGAAAGATAACTTTATTTTTTACTGTAGGTTTGACCTTACTTTTGGCTGAGCCTTCCGTTTATGGTAATGGCAGCAGTGGATATTATGCACCTGAAAAAACAATCATTAAAAATAAAAAAAACATTGCTGCATTACAAAGAAAAATAGCGCAACAAAATGAGCGGATAGATGGATTGAAAAGTATTGTTGAGGGTTTAAGTGCAACGGTACATGAGTTACAAGAAAGCGGACAAGGTACACAACAAGGTGGAGACAACAGTACACTACTCAAAGAACTTGGTACCATGATTGATAAAATCAATAGCGAATATGTGAGTAAAGCTGAACTAAAACAAATACTCCATTTGAAGGAGAATGTTCCTTTCTCCAAAGTAGAAAAACCTAAAAAGAAAAAAACTTCAGAGGTGCTAGAAGAAACAAGCACTAAAAAACTTTATAGTGAAGGTGTACGGCTTTTTGTTAAAAAGCGTTATGATGAAGCAAAGAAGAGATTTACTATTACCGATACAAAAGGGTATAAACCTGCTGCATCTAATTATTATTTGGGTGAAATAGCATATTATACAAAACAGTATGAAGATGCTATTTTTTATTTTAAAAAGAGTGCAGGACTGTATGATAAGGCATCTTACATAGATACTTTACTTTTACATACCGCAGTTTCTTTAGAAAAAAATGGTGAAAAAGCACAGGCAAAAGCTTTTTATGAAAATATCATAGCCAATTATGCAGGACGTAAGTCTGCAAAAATAGCGAAACAAAAATTGAAGAAATTATAGATGTTTTTACGCAAGCTTTTTTTTGTATCTTTATGTTGTTTGTGTCATACAGCATTTGCTGAAACGATTCTTTATGATGATGTTGAGCCTGTATTCCCTGTGGTTAAAGAACTGAAACATGAACTGATTCCTGTTTCAAAGACAGTATTTAAGATCATCACGTTAGAAACAGGTGAAGAGAAGATTGTAGATTTGACAGGACAAAACTTTGTTTTGGTTTCTGTAAGAGAAAAAGGAAGTGACGGTCGTTTTTATGCTGTAGATAGTGATGGTACAGTGTGGTGGAGTGGTGCGGTGACTTCAGGTGCCCCAGAATTTAGAAGTCCTTCTGGAGTATTTCCTATTATCCAGAAGAAGCGTTACCATATGTCTAAAGATTTTCCAGATGAAAGTGGTATAAACAATATGGACTATATGATGAAGTTTACACGCTTTGGACATGCCTTACACAAGGGAAGTGTAGACTGGATGTCTCATGGGTGCATTCATATTTCACCCGAAGATGTACCTGTGATTTATCGTTGGACAACCTCTAAAACCAAAATAGTGATAACCAGACACTCTTACATGCCTTTTGCAAAAGAAGATTTACGAAAAATCTATTTAAATCGATAACGCTTTAGCCTTTTCATATGCCTGTTCTATGGCAGTCATGCAAGAGGCTCTTACCTTCCCATCTTCTAATGCTCCATAACCAGCAGCAGTGGTACCTCCTGGACTTATGACTCCATCTTTAAGAAGTGCAGGGTGCATCTCTTGTATGAGTTCACCAAATCCAGAAAATAGACCTCGCATAGTTGCCATAGCATCCTCTCTTTTAAGCCCTTGCTTGACTGCACCATCTGCTAGAGCCTCAGCGATGAGTGCCAAATAGGCAGGACCAGAGCCAGCTAGAGCAGTGGCTATGTCTATTTCTTTTTCTGTCTCTAACCATAGCGTATGACCTACTGCATTTAAAATGACAGTCGCTTCATCCTTACCTTTTTCATCTCCTGTAAGCGTCGTCATAGATTTACCAATGCTTGCAGCTAAGTTTGGCATGCTTCGTACCACAGACTTCGGTTTAAAGTGTTTTTTTAAAGTTTTCACCGGTACGCCTGCTAAAACAGATATGAGTAAATCGGCTTTGCCCTGAAGTTTTTTACTTACTTCCTCGACATTACCAGGTTTGACACATAGCACAACGGTTTTATTTGAGACATCAAAATCATCCATAAGAAATTTATCCACTTTTTTACCTAGATTTTTTTCAAAGATATCTAGGTTTTCCATATTTCTACCAACAACTTCTATGTGATATTTGCCTTTGAGTCCCTGTGCAATACTCAGTCCCATAGTACCATTACCTATAAATGTAATTGTTCTCATTCTTCTCTCGCTTTAGATTAAATTACATAGATTATAACACAAAATTTTCCAGGTACGTTTGCCAACAGACCTTTATTTGGTATAATAACCTCAATAATTATGTAGGATATGCAAATGGAAACCTTTTTACAAGAAGCCAAAGCTTCAAGTAGAGTACTCTCAACATTGAGTGGTACAGAAAAAAACACTATACTCAAAGCCATGGCACAAGGGTTACGTGACAATCAAGCAGAGATACTTAATGCCAATGCCTTAGATATGCAAGCAGCAGAGGAAAACAATCTCACTGCAGCACTTAAAGACAGACTTCTTTTAGATGAAGGAAGGGTTGAAGGTATGGCTGTTGCCATAGAAGAGATCGCTGCACTGAAAGAACCAGTAGGGCGTGTGCTTGACGGGTGGTACGCAGATGCAGGATTTAAGATAGAAAAAGTCTCTGTGCCTATAGGTGTCATTGGGGTGATTTATGAGTCTCGCCCTAATGTCACAGCTGACGTGGGAGCACTCTGTTTTAAATCTGGAAATGTTGCCATACTTAAAGGTGGAAAAGAAGCAGAACACTCTAACGGAGCTATTGCTTCTGTCCTGCAAGGAGTACTTGAAGCCCACGACTTACCTAAAGGAGCTATAGCACTTTTACCAGATTCATCAAGAGAAGGTGTGGCAAAACTCATTAAGCAAGATGACTATGTAGATCTCATTGTACCTCGTGGCGGAGAAGCACTGATTAAGTATGTCTCTTCCAATGCCACTGTGCCAGTGGTCAAACATGACAAGGGACTTTGTCATACCTATGTGGATGAAGATGCAGATTTTGAGAAAGCCTTGAATATAATCATCAATGCCAAATGTCGTCGTACAGGGATTTGTGGAGCTTTAGAAACTTTGCTTATAGATGAAGTGATTGCTGCTGAGATGTTGCCACAAATTAAAGAGGCGTATGATGTACAAGGCACAGAGATACGTGGGTGTGAGAGAACAAGAGATATTATAAAAGTGAATGAAGCTACCATGGAAGATTATGCTACAGAGTATTTGGACAATATCTTGACCATCAAAGTAGTAGATGGCGTGGAAGGTGCCATATCACACATCGCAACGTATGGCTCACAACACTCTGAAGCCATCATCACGGAAAACTATACTACAGCAGAACACTTTTTAAACGCTGTGGATGCAGCCTGTGTCTACCTCAATGCCTCTACGCAGTTCACCGATGGAGGAGAGTTTGGCTTTGGTGCAGAAGTGGGCATAAGCACCAATAAACTCCATGCCAGAGGACCAATGGGTGTGAGTGAACTTACAACTTACAAATATAAGATTTATGGTAATGGGGAGACGAGGTAGACCGTGGATATTCAACGCCTGACCCCTATTTTTG
>CAZQOC010000045.1:0-9084 GCA_964594745.1 uncultured Sulfurovum sp. | reverse complement strand
CAACAAAAGAGCAGATAAGCTATGGTATAATCGCGTCTATAAAAGCACTCATAGAGAAACACAGCGAGGCGAAAACACTCTACTTTACAGGTGGGGATGGTCAGTTTTTATCAGGTTTTTTTGAAGATGCCAACTATGATGAAATGTTGGTTTTTCATGGGATGCAAAAAGCACTAGGGGTCATGGGTTGAATTTTTTTTCTAAAAAAATTAAAGCCTTGACCTCAAAGGAATAGAACATGTTAACAGTAGCACTTCCAAAGGGAAGAATCGCAGAACAGACACTTGAGATATTTGCAGAGATATTTGGTGGAGAGTTTAAGTTTGAAGGTAGAGAACTCATCTTGGATATGGGTGAGTTTCGTTTTTTAAATGTACGTAATCAAGATGTCCCAACGTATGTAGAGCATGGTGCAGCAGACATTGGTGTGGTAGGACTAGATGTCATTACAGAAAAAGAATTAGACATTATCCAACTGCTTGATATGCAGCTAGGTAAGTGTAAAGTGGCCATTGGTATTAAAAATGAAGATGAGCTGGACTGGTCACGCCCTAACATTAAAGTAGCCACAAAGATGGTGAACATCACCAAAGCATACTTTGCTAAAAAAGCAGTCGGTGTAGAAGTGGTCAAACTCTATGGTTCTATAGAACTTGCTCCTCTTGTAGGGCTTGCTGATGCTATTGTAGACATCGTAGAGACAGGTTCTACTATGAGAGAAAATGGACTAAAAGTGGCAGAAGACATTATGGATTCTTCCGCACATCTCATCTCTAACAAAAACAGTTTTTATGCCAAGAAAGAAGAGATACTCTCTTTGTATGAAAAAATAAAATCAGTTGTAGAAAGTCGTGGATAGTAATACCTCAGACTCTCTTGACCTCTACGCCAAAGTAGAGGATCTCCTTGGTGTGAAAGAGTCCTCACCCAGGCTCTATGCCCATTACCTCCTTTTTTTAAATACCATAGATTTTGAGACACTTCTGGATGTAGGATGTGGTTCGGGAGACTTTCTTGTGCAAATGCAACATGCATTAGAGATCCCAAAGGTAAAAGGTATTGACTTAAGCCCCTTAATGGTCTCTAAAAGCATTGAAAATGGCTTAGATGCATCATGTGTTGACCTATGTGACTTAGAGGGGAAATACGACGTTGTTACCGCTGTGTTTGATATGTTAAACTATCTTACCCCTGATGCACTCAAAGAGTTTTTAACTTGTGTAAAGGCACATCTAAACGATGGGGGTGTTTTCCTTTGTGACACTAACACACTGTATGGTTTTGAAAATGTAGCGGTAGGTTCTTTCATTGTGGATGATGAAGAGCGTTTTTTAACGGTGGACAGTGACTTTGAAGAGGGGGAGTATATCTCCGAATTTACACTCTTTGAAAAAGAAGATGTGTGTTTTAAAAAATCTCAAGAGACCATCAAGCAGTACTATCATAGTGTGGATGATTTGGTTAAATATTCTGGATTAGAGTTAGTGGTTAGCGATGATGTAAATTTGTATGAGTTGGAAGCGTGCGATAAAACGTTTGTGGTGTTAAAAAAAGTGTAGCGTGGGCATTTCTGCCCACGAGATTGTAAATTAGGTTTGACCTATTTTACGTTTTCGAAAGGATTTTCTACAACATTCTTTCTATCTACGATGTAAGGAATAAGTGCTGTTTGTCTAGCTCTTTTGATAGCTACAGTCACAAGTTCTTGGTGACGTTTACAGTTACCAGTCAATCTTCTTGGCATAATTTTAAATCTTTCACTAAGTGAAAATTTAAGACTAGCTAAGTCTTTATAGTCGATAAAATCAACTTTTTGCTCACAATATTTACAAAATCTTTTTTTGAACTTTCTTCTCTCTGCCATGGGTTTCTCCTAAAATGGTATTTCATCTTCATTGATGTCAATTTCTGGAATGTTTGACGTTGGTTGTGGCGCAGCTGCTGGAGCAGATGGTGCAGGTTGGCTATAGCTGTTTTCTTGTGGGGCAGGTGCTTCGTATGAAGAACCTCCCTGTTGGCTATATCCGTTTCCACCCATAGGTGCTGCTTCATCTCTGCTTCCTAGCATTTGGAGGTTTTCTACAGTCACTGAGTGCTTGCTTCTTTTACTTCCGTCTTGCGCTGTCCACTGGTCTAACTTCAATCTTCCGTCTACTAAAACTTTGCTACCTTTACGTAAGTACTGGTTGGCAATCTCAGCAGTTCTACCAAAGAATGTAATGTCAACAAAAAGAACTTCTTCTTTCTGCTCACCTGTTTGAGATTTGAATTTACGTGATGTCGCGATGGCAGTATTACCAATCGCAGCGCCACTTTGTGTATATCTAATCTCAATATCTCTGGTTAGGTTCCCTGCTAAAATTATCTTGTTGTACATAAGGTTGCTCCTGTTAAGTGCTTTGTATTACGCTTCTGTTGTCTCTGCTGCTGCAGTTTCAGTTTCAACTGCTGCAGGTTCAGCTTTTTTATTTGCTTCTTCTACAAGTTTGTTAAATTGTGCAAGCTCTTTTTGTTTTACATATTTTACAGTTAAAAACTTGATAACATCTTCGTTAATTTTAAGATTTCTCTCAAGCTCATTGATAAGTGTACCTTCGGCTTTATAAAGAAGAACAGTGTAGTAACCTCTGTCATTTTTCTCTACTTGGTAAGCAAGTTTTCTCATACCCATATCGTTAGTAGCGATAAGTTCACCACCATTGTTGGCAACGATTTCTTTGATTTTTGCAATCTGTGCTGCAGTCTCTTCGTCTGTAAGTGTAGGTTTAACTACAAACAGTGTTTCGTAACATGTCATAATGTTTCCTTTTGGTTTAATAGCCCATATAAATGCGAGATAGCCTTAACTATTCGTCCAAAAATGAGCAAGAATTTTGGAACGGTAATTATATCTAAATGACCTTAGTATTTTATTAACTTATAAATACCCTTGCAGTTTAATCAGCATACTGTAAAGCAGTACCTCTTTTTGTGTCGCGGGTGCCTTTTTTATGGCAAGTTCACTTTCAAGTAAATGCTCAAATATTTTCAGTAAAGAAGCAGACTTGACACGTAGTGCGAGTTGCGCTTTTTGTTCCTCTACAGGCTTTGGAAGTTTGTACCCCAAGATGGCTGCTGAGTCAACATGCCCATGGAGTTTGATGTAGGCATGAAAGAGAAATATTTGGTTGACAAAATACTGTGTAGAACGTAAAAGAGAGGCTTCATCTTCCCCAATGTCAAGGAGTTTTGTAATGGTGTCGGTGATAGGTTTTTTATTAAATAAATCGATGAGTAGTTGCTCTGTAGCCAGTGGTGCGGTGGAGTAGACAAGTCTGTCTATGTCTTTTCCTGTGACTTTTGTACCTAATATGGCAAGTTTATCCAGCTCATTGGCACAGAGTGCAAGATTATTGTTCAGTACAAGCATAAGATGTTGGAGGGCATAGTGGTCTATGTCGAGTTGTATCTGTTGTGCTTTTTGTTGAAGCATGGCTACACCATCACGGATGTTAGGTTCAAAAAAACGTACCCACACGCCACCTTTTTTATCTGTAAACGCTGCCTGCATGGAGCGTGCATCCTTTGCTGCGCCTGCGTAGCCATAGATGAAATAATTGTCAGGATTTTTATTGGCAAGTTCTACAAGTATATCGAGCTCTTTTTTGGGTATCTTCTTCTCATGTTTGACCACAACAAGATTTGTCCCTCCAAAAAGAGAAGTTTGAGATAAAAAGTTTTTCGCCTGTTCAAAATTCCACTCATCATGATAAAGCGAAAGCATGGAGTCTTTGGCATCTAATTTTTCGATATAGGTATCGATATAATGGTCAATCATATAGTTATTTTCTCCATAGAGCAAGAGTGCTTTTGGAAATGACTGTCTCAAACGCTGATCAAATTCTCTTTGGTACATTAGGACGCCACTTTATCTGCAAGACCTAAACTTTGCATATCTTCCATGATTTTTTCGGCGAGATAATACCCCAAATATGAAGGTACAGCATTTCCAACCATTTTATAGCCTGCCATGACATTCTTATAGTAAAACTTGTGAGAGTCTGGAAATGTTTGTATTCTTGCACACTCTCTGACAGATAAACGTCTATAAAGGTGTTCTTTTGTAGGGACAAAAATACGTTTATTTTGTTCGATAAATTGCATTTTTGGCGCTTGTGGGTGAATAGGTGCATGTCGTCCACCAGCTTGTATGGTAAAGGATGGTTCTTCCCAACTACGTACTCGATTACGAGACATAAACATACTAGAAAAAGTACCTATGGCGTATTCATGATTTGCTAATGTACATTTATCAGCATTGGTATAGTTTTTTTCTTTTGCAGGAAGTGCGGTATCTTTTATATCCCAAATAACATCTTTTAAATAGCGTTTTTTTTCAAAACCAGTTGGAAATTCAAATTCCATATTTAAATCTTCTCGATAACCAACAAAAAAGACACGTTTTCTATCTTGGGGTACTTTAAAGTCATGTGCATTGAGCATTTTAAATGAAAGTTTATATCCACTCTCTTTAAAAAGTGTTTTGATATTTTCTAGTGCATCTTTATGGCGGGATGCTAACATCCCAGATACATTTTCAGCTAGAAAAAAAAGAGGTTTTTTATCTTTTAATAATCGGATAAATTCAAAAAAGAGTTGTCCTCGATGGTCATCAATACCTCTAAGGCTTCCTGCTTCACTCCAACTTTGACAAGGAGGTCCACCTATGATACCGAGTGTTTCAGGTATTTCATTCGATGGTATTTTGGTGATGCTTCGTCTATCTAATTTAGTTTGTGGAAAGTTTTTTTCATAGGTTTCCCAAATATCTTTATCATATTCATTTGCCCAAATGGTATTGAACCCTGCTTTTTCAAAACCTAAGTCAAGACCACCAGCACCTGAGAAGAGAGAGATAATATTCATAATTTATACCTTAAAAACGATTAACACTGCATCAAGCAATTGTACAGGATTATTTGGATTTTTTATTTTAACATCTTTTATCGTAATATTGTCATTATCTAGTGAGTCTAATTTTGCTTTATCTTCTTGCGGTAAAGTCTCATATTTTGATTTTGTTAATAGTGTAATAAGTTGGAAGTTTTTACTTTCATCATACTGGTAAATATATGAGAATGTTTTGTTTGGATTGTCAATATGCCACATGCCTCGTATGCGTAAATCTGTAATACCTAAAGGATCAACTTTTTTTACCTTTCCAAGCTCTTTTGTTTGCGTAAATTCAACATCTGCAATATTTGTAATACCGTCAGAGATAGTCGTTTTTATACGTTCGTACGTTTCTTTCTCCGCACAAAAACAATCTCCATATACTAACCATAATGATTTTAAAGCACTTTGTTGTGTGTATCCAATAGCATAAAGCATATCTTTTTCCGTCCATGACTCACATGTTTTACATGCCTTCGTTATCATGGGACTATTTGCATACAGTTTTGCTTTAGGATAGGAACTATTTAATGCGATAGCAGAGTTTTTAGACTCTAGTTTTTTAATTTCAATAGCATCAGAAGATTGTAAAATGAGGTCAGGAGGATTATTCTTGTTTCCTTGATAAGAGTAAATCTTTGATAGTTCTTCTAACTTAAGATTTTCATCTTCTATCTTATAGGTACCAGCAAACATATCTTTTATGTAATGTTCCAATCCTTCACCCATATTATTAGCTCTATTATTTCCATTTGTAATCGAAGAAATGCTTTGCTCATGGCTATTTACAATATTTATAAATGCTTGAATAATATTTGACATAGTTCCTCTTCTAAAAGTTTATATGTAAGTTTAGCTAAATAGTCATAGAAAGTATAAAAATCTTTCAAATTGACATATTTTTACAACTCCATCTCTTCTTTAGACAACTTCTCCACCAACTCAGTGATAATGACTGCTTGGGCGATGTTGACTTCGTTTATTTTGACACGTATTTTATCAAAAAGCATCACATTTTCACCACGGAGGTTGACTGTAATACCTTTGATCTCTCCAAGTAGTACAGCTTTGGCTGATTCTCCTGCTTCTATGACTTCTGCTTCGAAGGTTTCGCCTAGGTGTTGTTCTGCCCAGCGTGCAAATTTACGGTCTCTAAAGTCCCATTCACACTTGGTTGCTTCGCGTTCTAGTTCACTCACTCTGGCACAAAGCGGCTCAATGTTACGCAGTAGATAGCTTGCCTCTTTTTCATCGTCACGTAGTTGTGTTTTGATGAGTCTGTGTAAAATGAGGTCTGAGTATCTACGTATAGGAGAGGTAAAGTGGCTATAGTGACTAAACCCTAGTCCAAAGTGCCCTACATTATGCGCCGCGTAGCTTGCTTGTCTAAGCGACTTGATGACCATGGCATCTACTTCTGAAGCGAGTCCCATCTTCACAGCCTCTTTTTGTATGGCACGTATGAGTGACGGGCTGTCTTCATACTCCTCTACGTAGAGTCCTATGGCAGCAAGTTCGCTAAGCAGTTGTTCTATGCGGCTTAACTGTGGTGGCTCATGGATACGGAAGATGCCGTCTCCGTCTCCTTCAAAACGTTTGGCACTAGCCTGGTTAGCCAGAAGCATACACTCTTCTATGAGAGAGTGTGACGGTGTTCCAGTCTCTATGCTGGTCTCTTTGAGTAAATGCTCTGCATCTATACTGAGCTTGGTCTCTTCACTTCTAAAGTCAAAACCATCTTTAAGACGCTCTTTTCTGAGTCTTTTTGTTATCTGATACAGCGGCATCAGGTAGTTTAGTATCTCTGCTACTTTCCCTGTGGCTTGGCTACCGTTATTATCTATAATTTTATCTATCTCTTCATAATTAAAACGATGTTTGGAGTGTATGATGGCTTCAAAAAACTCCTCTTTTAAAGGTTTGAGTGTCTTTCTGTCGAGTTCTATCTTTGCAACAAAAGCCAGTCTGTCTACTTTGGGTTTAAGTGAACAGATATTTTCACTCAGTTCACGAGGAAGCATAGGAAAAGACTTGTGAGGCAGGTAAGTGGTAAAGCCACGTTTTTTGGCCTCTACATCTATGGCAGTAAAGTAGGGTACATAGTGACTGACATCAGCGATGGCTACGTAAAGAGTATGTGTTTGCATGTCAAAATAGATGGCATCATCAAAATCTTTTGCAGTTACGGGGTCTATGGTACAAAAGTCCAGATGGGTGAGATCAACACGCTCTGGATGTTCCGATTTAGTTACTTCATGTTCCACAGCCAGTGCTTCGGTGACACATTCAGGAGGGAAGGCATCTTCACGATGATAGAGTGCCAGTGAGATTTTTTCATCTACATGGGGGTCAGCTAAATGCCCAAGCACTTCAAGAACCTTGTCGTCATCTATATCTACTTTCAGTACGATACCAAGTTTAAAGGCTTTTAAGTCCATGCCTTCCATGACTGCATGGGTGGGCAGACCCGTACGAATGTCCAAGATATTGAAATTGCCCTGTTCATCACGGTGTGTATAGGCGATGGTAAAGAGATGGGCTTTGTCTATGACAGCGATGACTTTACCGCTTGCCCGTCCTCGTCTTGCGATGATACGTTTGACCACAACTTCATCTCCATGTTTGGCATCACCTAAGTGGTCAGGTTCTACAAGTAGGTCTTTTTGTTCTTTAAAAGCAGCCTCTACATACCCCCTGCCATCTTGACCGACATAGAGTCTGCCTGCACGGTAGAGCGAGTGAAGTTTCCATAGCCTTGTATCGTCTGCTTGTGCTTGTTCTTCTATGGCACCAGCATTCTGTAAAAACTGAAAGGTATTTTGATCTTCTGGTTCTATGTCCGAGGCTAGACATCCGTTGGTCAGCTGTATGGTAAAGGCATTCATGGGGTGAGGTAATCCTATTTAGTTAGTCTGTGAAAGTTCATTAAGAAGAAGTGTGAGTATACTAATATATTTTTCAATCGCACTGAAGATATCATCTGCCAGTGCTTCATGATAGGTATGTGTTGCCAAGTTTCTGTCATCTATCATTTGAAGCAAGGTTGCTATTTGTACTTCATCACAATGGGCTGTTGCAAAAAATTCTTTCATACATGATTTTGGAGAACGGCACTCTATACCTTCGACTTCTAACAAAAATGTTTTAATAGATTTCCATGCTATTTCCAGTGTAAATTCAAAGCGTTGGATGGTGGAGTCTCTAAAAAAGCTAAAGTTGTCATCATGTTGATATTCTATGGTTTTTTGATGAGATTCTTGTAACCTTTTTAGTGCATTTTGAAAATCTAAAAGTTTCTTTTCTAATGCCATACTATACCTTCACTTTTAACAATATCTTTTAAATAGGGCGCTTTTGCAAGATTAACCAAATCTACTTTTTGTATAAGATTTGACTCTTCTATTATATATTTTAAAGAAGAGAGTTTTTGATGTATATCTTGTGTGCTTTCTATAGCTATATCAATATCAGAATAAACACTTTCTGTTTTTTTGGCTCGTGAACCAAAAAGATAGATTTTATCATTAGGAAATGTTTGTATTAAAAGTGTTTTCAAGTCATCTATAGTTTTCATGCCTTTATTATACCATAGAGTATAGAGCTTCCCTATAATTACTTTAATGCCTCTAATCTCTCTATACGTTGTTCTGTACTTGGGTGTGTGGCAAAGAGTTGGCTGAGTGAGATGTCTTTGCCTGAAAATGGGTTGATAATAAACATATGCGCTGTTTGTGGGTCAGCTTCAGGAAGCTCTGTCCCTCTGGCATAGTTGTCCAGTTTTGCTAAAGCCGATTGTAGCCACTCTGGGTGTCCTGTCATTTTGGCTGATCCTTCATCTGCCATAAACTCACGGTTGCGGCTGACTGTCATCTGTATGATGGTTGCAGCCATAGGCATAATGAACATAAGCGCAAGGGTAACAAAAAGGTTTGGTCTCTCTCTGTCTCCCCCACCAAAGAACATACCGAAGTTTGCAAGCATAGCAATGGCACCAGCGATGGAAGCCGTGACTGTACCGATGAGCATATCGTAATGTTTGATATGGCTAAGTTCATGTGCGATAACCGCTTCTACCTCTTCTTCTGTCATAAGGTTAAGTAGCCCTTCTGTCACAGCAACAGCTGCATGCTTATAGTCTCGACCTGTTGCAAA
>CAZQOC010000044.1:0-9325 GCA_964594745.1 uncultured Sulfurovum sp. | reverse complement strand
TATCTCAAATATTTTAAAGGCTAAATATGAAATTTACAGGGACAAATGTACTTGTCACAGGTGCAAGTAGAGGGATAGGTGCAGAGATAGCTAAAGGATTGGCAGCACAGGGACTTAAAGTATGGGTAAATTTTCGTTCAGGTGAAGCAGAAGCAAATGCACTAAAATCGGACATTGAAGCAGCAGGTGGAAAAGCTGAAGTCATCGGTTTTGATGTAAGTGATGAAGAGGCATTTGTTAGTGCTATAAAAAGTATCGTTGCAGCAGATGGTGAACTTGCTTACCTTGTAAATAATGCAGGTATTACCAAAGATGGGCTTGCCATGCGTATGAAATCTGAACAATTCATGGATGTTATAGAGGCAAATCTAAAATCTACTTTTGTAGGCTGTAGAGAATCACTAAAAGTGATGCGTAAAAAGCGTTTTGGGTCGGTGGTGAATATCGCGTCTATCGTAGGTGAAACAGGAAATGCTGGACAAACAAATTATGCAGCATCTAAAGGTGGAAACATCGCTATGACAAAATCTTTTGCCATAGAGGCAGCAAGTTCTGGCATACGTTATAATACCATTACCCCAGGCTTCATAGCTACAGAGATGACAGATGTACTCTCAGATGAAGTAAAAGAGTCTTTTACAGCTAAAATACCTATGGGTAGATTTGGACAGCCTTCTGAAGTGGCAGATGCGGTTGCTTTTTTACTCTCAGATCACTCCTCGTACATTACGGGTGAGACACTTAAGGTCAATGGTGGGATGTTTATGTGAGAACCGTTAAGAAAACGTGAATAGTTTCACGTTTTTAGGTTTGAAACCGATACGATCGGAGAAAAGCGTAGCCGTGAAGGTTGTGGAAACAATGAAAGATGCATGATGTCAGCCAAAATACTCCTTTTAGAAGATGATAAACTTTTCAATGAAACCCTTCAAGACTTTTTAGAAGAAGAGGGGTTTGTACTCCATACTGTGCTTGATCCTTATTCTGCACTTGATCTAAGCTATGAAAATAACTATGACCTGTACCTTTTTGATGTCAATCTACCGTATGAAAATGGATTTGAACTTTTAGAAAAATTACGCCAGGCAGGCGATATGACACCAACCATTTTCATTACTTCTCGTGATGACAAAGCTTCACTCGAAGAGGGCTTTATACGAGGAGGGGATGACTACATTACCAAGCCTGTCGATTTGGATGAGTTACTTTTGCGTATGAATGCTGTGTTACGCCGTCAAACACGCAGTCAATTTGTACAGATAGGAAAACTGAGGTTTGATGTAATGGGTAAGCAGTTATATGAAAATGACAAGGTGTTAGAGCTTACGCAAAAAGCTTCAGAACTTCTACTGGTTTTGCTTGAAGGACAGGGAAATGTTGTCTCTTCAGAGAAGATAAAAGAGCGACTATGGAGCAGTGCCCAAGAAGCGAGTGACGGTGCATTGCGTGTGTATGTGGCACAATTAAAAAAGTATTTTCCAACACACATAGATAATGTACGTGGGGTAGGGTACAAAATGAAGGTCTCTTAAAATGGCAAAAGGTAAAGAATTTTTCCTTGCACTATTGGTGTATGTGGTATCTATGACGGTGCTTTTAACGGCATTGTATCGATTCTTGGAAAATTGGCAGATGAATGAATTTAATTTTTTCATTGTGGGATTGTTGGTTTTGTTCGTAGCCATTGGGTGGGGATATGTATTGACTGCTATTATCTTCGCGCCGACCAAGAAGATAGAAGATAAACTGACCGTAGTTACCAATGAAGTGATGCATGAACTCAACATACCCATTTCGACTATACGTGCCAACACCTCGCTTTTAAAAAAAACGCTCACAGACGAAAAGTCGTCTACAAGACTGCAGCGTATTGAGGATGCCACGTTACGTTTGGAGAGGCTTTATTTGGAATTGCGTTATGCTTTGCAAAAAGAGATGCATGAGATAGAAAAAGAAGAATTTGATATTGCCAAAGTACTGCAAGAAAGGATAGCTTTTTTTTCAGAACAGGGGCGCAATACTTTTAAGATGGAAGTACCTTCTTATAGCGTAGAGGCAGATAAAATAGGTTTTGAGCAGATGCTTGACAACATCTTAAGCAATGCAATGAAATATTCAAACAAAGAAGACCTCATAAAAATCTCATTAAATGAGAATATACTGTGTATTGAAGATGAAGGTATAGGGATGAGTACAAGTGAACTACTGCGCATTCATGAACGCTATTTTCAAGGGGACGATACACAAGAGGGGCAAGGTATAGGGCTTGCATTGGTGAAATCCTATTGTGAGAGTGAAAATATAGCCATTGATATACAGTCTGAAAAAAATGTGGGGACAAAGATATGTTTAACACTAAATTAACACTTCTGTGTCATACTTTCTTGTCTAGTCGAAATAAGACAAGGTCTCTCTCTCCCCTCAGAGACCAACATAAGAGTGTATCGTGCTGAAACATCATTTTTCCCTTTCCTTTTTTAGTACGATCCTCTTATATCTTAGCCTTGGGTTACTCTTTTTCTATTTTGCTAAACACCCTATAGGTATGGAGCAAAAAGTCGAAGAAAAAATAATCTCATTCTCACTCTCTGAGTACGTTCCTGAAGTTAGTCCTCCTGTGGAAGAAGTAAAAGAAAAAACTATAGAACCAGAACCCATAGAACCTGAGCCTGTAGAGAAAGAAGAAAAGGTTGAACCTGTAGTAGAAGAGACAGTTCCTGAACCAGAAGTAGTGAAAGAACTGCCTAAGCCCATAGTAAAAAAGATTGTTAAAGCTAAAAAGAAGACTATCCAGAAGAAAAGAATTAAAAAGAAGTATCACAAAACAAGAGTAAGTAAAAAGAAAGTAAGTAAAAAACGAAAAACGAAAAAAGTCACACAGAAAAAAGTATCATCATCTCGTAAATTTAGTGCCGCAAAAAAAAATGCTTTTCTCTCTCAAATACGCACAAGAATAAATAAAAATAAAACCTATCCACGTATCGCACAGCGTAGAGGTATGCAGGGAAGTGTACATGTGAGTTTTGTGATCAAAGCCAGTGGAAATGTAGGAAAGATTAGCGTAAAAGGCCCCAAAGTCTTCCATACTTCTGCACGAAATGCAGTCAAAAGGGCATTTCCTATCAATGTGAAAAATGTACCACTTTCACTCCCTACAACAGTAAATTTAACTTTACGTTATCAAATTAGATAAGTTTAACACAAATTTAACACTAAGATGTCACACTTTTCTCATATTAAGAGAATGAGGAAGTAAAATGACAAAAGTTATTGGGTTATCATTGGCAAGCATGATGTACTTACAGGCTGCACCTATGGAACTGGGCACGATTGATATAGAAGCAAAAGCACGGAGCCAAGTGGTGAAAGATGTGAGTAGCGAAGAGATAAAATCAGCAGATTTAGGCGAAGCACTGTTTAAAACATCACCTTCAATATCTTTGGTAAGACGTTCTGGCATTGCCAATGATGTGATTATACGAGGGCAAAAAAAAGACAATATCAATGTTACCATAGATGGTGCTAAAGTATGTGGGGCTTGTCCTAACAGAATGGATCCTCCTATCTCTCATGTGCTTACGAACAATATTGATTATATTGAACTCGATGAAGGTCCATTTAATGTAGAAGATTTTGGGGCACTTTCTTCAGATGTAAAAATACACACAAAAAAGCCAAGTCAAAAGTTTGCAGGTGAAGTCTCTGCAAATGTGGGTAGTTTTGGATATAAAAAAGGCGCACTGTCTCTTTCTGGTGGTAGTGAGAGTGTACGCTTTTTACTTTCTACTTCTACCGAGACAGGCGAACAGTATAAAGATGGCAATGGTGATAATTTTGCACAGCAACAAGACCACTATATAGCCACGCATCCAGGTACCCAAGGGACAGGATATCTTCCTAGCAGACGAAATATAGATGCTTTCAGCAAAAAAACACTCCTTACAAAGCTCTTTTGGGATATTACAGATACGCAAGCTTTGGAGCTCAGTTATACTGCAAACAGGTCTGATGATATTCTGTATCCTAACACGCCTATGGATGCCTTGTATGATGATTCAGATATATATAATGCTATCTATACACTGAAAGATTTAGGGACATACTCTAAAAAACTGACTTTCAATGTATATCAATCTGAAGTAGATCATCCCATGGCGATTACCTATAGAAAATCAAGTAAGAAAGAAGGGGTGATTAAGCATCAATTAGCCACTAAAATGCAAGGGGCTAAACTTAAAAATGAATTTGATATAGACAATCATGCGCTCACTGTAGGGCTTGATTATAGTAAACGTAAATGGGATGGTGGATTCTATAAAAATGATAAACCTTTACCTCCTAAGATGTTTCACAGTATTTGGAATGCTGAAACAAAAAATGTGGCACTTTTTGTAAAAGATACAATGAGACAAAATAAATGGGAATTGACGACAGGATTGCGCTACGATATTACAGATGTTACTACCGATAGACCAGGGGTAAAAAAGAATAGTTATGATGGATTGAGCGGTAATATTTTTGCTACCTATCATGCAGATAAAAATAGTCAATACTTTATGGGGGTGGGTGTCTCTTCACGTGTGCCTGATGGAAAAGAATTATATTTTCATAAATCTGGAAAGGCTATAGGAACGCCTGATTTAGACAAAGTGGTCAATACCGAAGCAGATTTAGGGGCGGAGTTTACTTATGATGATGCAACATTCAAAGCAAAACTGTTTTACTCTGACTTGAAAGACTATATTGTTTACAATGCAAGCAGTAAACGCTTTAATAATGTAGATGCAACGATTTGGGGTGTAGAACTTTCTGGAACGTATATAGCAACAGATTCACTCTATTTTGATTATGGTGTTGCCTACCAAAGAGGGAAGAAAAAAGAGGCACTCGTAGGACAAACTGATAAAGACTTGGCAGAAATCCCACCTTTAAAAGTGAATGTGACACTCAATTATGACTATGATGAAACACTCAACTTTAGTGCAGAGGGTATCGCCTCTGCTAAATGGACAGATTTTGATGCAGATAATGGAGAACAGGCACTAGATGCCTATACGGTACTGAATCTAAAAGCCACTAAGATATTTGCTAAACAGTTTGAGCTTACAGTAGGTGTAGACAATGTGTTTGATAAAACCTATGCAGTCTCCAATACCTATAAAGATTTAACATTGATTGCTGGTGGGGGAGATGAAGATGTCATGCTTCTTAATGAGCCAGGACGTTATGTCTATGCCAATGTGAAATATACATTTTAAGATCTTACGCATTTTGCAGTGAAGAGTATCATAACTCTTCACATTTTCTACACTAAAATCTGATTTATTGACCCACAAACAAGTATTTCATAAGAAATTATGACCTTTATTATCATTTTTTTGTTATACTTGTGCGTATTTTAACAAACTAAAGGAGTAGTCAATGGCATTATTTGACGATGTAAAAGAAGTAGTTGTAGAGCAACTTAACGTGAGCCCAGATGAGGTAAAAGAAGAGTCTAAATTCGTAGAGGATCTTGGAGCAGACAGTCTTGATGTTGTTGAACTAGTAATGGCACTTGAGGAAAAATTCGATATCGAAATCCCTGATGACCAAGCAGAAGCAATCGCTACTGTAAGTGATGCAATCAAATTTATCGAAAACGTATAATTGATACGATTAAATCCCTTTTTTGGGATTTATAACATATAGTTTAGTATTTATAAAATGTTAATCTATATCTTATTTTAAGCACACATAGGAGAATCAGTGAAAAGAGTAGTAGTTACAGGTTTAGGAATGATAAATTCTTTAGGACTAGACAAAGAAAGCGCATTTGCAGGAATTTTAGAAGGTAAATGTGGTATCAAAACCATAGAATCATTTGACACGGAAGGTCAATCTGTTACTATCGCTGGAGAAATCATGGACTTTGACCCTCTGAGTGTTTTAGATGCAAAAGAGGCAAAAAAGGCAGATAGATTTATCCAATTGGGGCTTAAAGCTGCTGCTGAAGCGATAGAAGATGCAAAACTGCCAGACAATATGGATAGAGAGAGATTTGGTGTAGCATCAGCCTCAGGTATTGGTGGACTTCCAAACATTGAGAAAAACGCAGTCGTATGCAATACAAGAGGGGCTAGAAGAATTTCTCCTTTTTTCATTCCTTCTTCATTGGTTAACATGCTTGGTGGATTTATCTCTATTTACCAAAATTTAAAAGGCCCTAACCTTGCTTCAGTCACTGCCTGTGCAGCAGGAACACACGCCATTGGTGAGGCTGCAAAGTCTATTATGGTTGGTACAGCCGATAAGATGTTGGTTGTAGGTGCAGAATCTGCTATTTGTCCTGTGGGTGTTGGTGGTTTTGCTGCTATGAAAGCACTCTCTACAAGAAATGATGACCCTCAAACATCATCACGCCCTTTTGATGCAGACCGTGATGGTTTTGTCATGGGTGAAGGTGCAGGTGCATTGGTACTTGAATCTTATGACGATGCCATTGCAAGAGGTGCTACTATCTATGGTGAAATCATTGGTTTTGGTGAGAGTGGTGATGCAAACCATATTACAACGCCTACAATGGATGGCCCACTTCGTGCGATGAAGGGTGCGTATAAAATGGCAGGAGAGCCAAAACTTGACTACGTCAATGCACACGGTACATCTACACCAGTGAATGACAAGAACGAAACAGCAGCGATTAAAGAACTGCTTGGTGGGAAAGAAAATTGTCCTCCTGTGAGTTCTATTAAAGGGCAAATCGGTCACTGTTTAGGTGCTGCAGGTGCCATAGAAGCCGTTGTATGTCTTATGGCTATGCGTGATGGTGTATTGCCTCCAACGATTAACTATACCACACCAGATGAAAATTGTGATTTGGACTATGTGACTGAAGGTGCAAGAAAAGCAGATGTAAATGTGACGATGTCTAATTCATTTGGTTTTGGTGGTACAAACGGCGTAGTTATCTTTAAGAAAATATAAGGACTTGAATAGATGGCAACTTATTTAGATTTTGAAACCAAAATTGAAAAGATACAAGAAGAGATTGTATCTGCACATGCCATTGCCAATATGGATGCCGTTGAAAAACTCCAAAAAGATTTGGAAAAAGAGGTCAATAAAACTTTTGGTTCTCTCTCTGACTTTCAAAAATTGCAACTCGCACGCCATCCTGATAGACCCTATGCTTTAGACTATATTAAGCTCATTATGGAAGATGCCTATGAGATTCATGGAGACAGAGCTTTCCGTGATGATCCAGCAATTCTTTGCTATATCGGCTGGATTGACGGTCAAAAAGCCATGGTCATAGGTGAGCAAAAGGGGCGTGGGGTTAAAAATAAAATCAAACGTAACTTTGGTATGCCAAATCCTGAAGGATACAGAAAAGCACTACGTGCAGTACGTATGGCAGAGAAATTTGACATCCCTGTACTGATGCTTATAGACACTCCGGGTGCCTACCCAGGTCTTGGTGCAGAAGAGCGTGGACAGTCTGAGGCTATCGCTAAAAACCTCTTTGAGTTTGCAGCGGTAAAAGTACCTATGATTTCAGTCGTTATCGGTGAAGGTGGTTCCGGCGGTGCACTTGCCATTGGTGTGGGTGATAAACTTGCGATGATGCGTTACTCTGTCTTTGCAGTTATCTCACCTGAAGGATGTTCAGCTATTTTATGGAACGATCCTGCCAAGGTTGAAGCTGCAACCAAAGCACTGAAAATCACACCAAATGATCTACTTGAGCATAAGCTTGTAGATGATGTGCTTGATGAACCGCTTATTGGGGCTCATAGAGATAAAAAAACATCAGCAGATGTAGTGAAAACATATTTTTTAGAAAATGTGAAGGCGCTTAGAGAGCTGACTATCGATGAAATGTTAGACAAGCGCTATGCACATTTAACATCAGTCGGTGCCTATAGCGAGTAATCTCGCTACCTTTTTTCATGATACACGATATAGCACAATTTCTCGTAA
Source organism: uncultured Sulfurovum sp. (assembly GCA_964594745.1). GTDB lineage: Bacteria > Campylobacterota > Campylobacteria > Campylobacterales > Sulfurovaceae > Sulfurovum. The sequence goes on along the minus strand of CAZQOC010000044.1, from coordinate 1,363 downwards.
ATCAAATAGGTGACATGGGATACCTGGGTATCTTTCTTCTCATGTTTCTTGAGAGTACTTTTTTCCCTTTTCCTTCTGAAATTATCATGATACCTGCAGGGTATTTAGCTTACCAAGGTGAGATGAACCTTTATGTGGTGGTTGTCGTAGGTATTTTAGGCTCAGTGGCTGGTGCTTTGCTGAACTATTATCTAGCGATGTATCTAGGTAGAAAAATCATTTTAAAGTATGGAAAATACTTTTTCATCAAAGAAGAGACTTTAGATAAATTAGACACTTTTTTTGCAAAACATGGTGAAATCTCCACGTTCACTGGCAGACTCATTCCCGGTATCCGTCAACTTATCTCACTACCAGCAGGACTGGCACGCATGAACCTCTTTAAATTCTCTTTGTATACAGCCATAGGTGCAGGTATCTGGGTCGTTGTCCTTGTAGGAGTAGGGTATGCAGTAGGTTCAAACCAAGCACTTATTTCTGAGTACATGAAGTCAGCCACACTCATTGCTTTAGTGAGTGTGGTATTGATTGTTATTTTTTATATCATACGACACAAAAGACGTAGAGAGATATTGGAAGATTAATTTTTATCCAGTTTATCTAATAGTTCTAACCCTCTAGCTTTATTGCCTTTTTCTTTCATAATATCAAAACGTACTTTTGCATCATATTGTGTCAATGCAATAGTTGCAAACTCATCAAACAGTTTATTGAGAGATATATCTTTATTTTTAGCATAGTTTTTCAAACGTTCATATTTTGTATCTGGTATACGTAGTGTAAGTGTGCTCATTTTTGTATCCTTTCTAAAAATTCTTTAGGTGTATGTACTTCAAAATTAAAATCTAATTCCCCCGACACTATATCTTTTTTATTGTCAGTAATGATCACTTGGCTATTACTTGCAACGGCAAGTTCTATAATGAAGTCATCATTTTTATCTTGAAGGTTTGGTCTCCAAAGATAAAATATTTCATTCCATTTACATGTAGAGATAAAAGCACAAAAGAGTTCTTCTTGTTCTTTTATACTAAGTGCGCATAGTTGTTGTATTTTGGTACGAGACATGACTGCTTCATACTCAACAAGAAGAGAAGTGCTAATCTGCGGTACTATTTCTCCTAGAAGAGCAAGACGGATTATCTCTCTACTTGTACCATCTTTACTTATTAGTGCTGAAATCCATACATTAGTATCTATGACTACATTCATAAATTATGATAGCATATATGATGTTAAAATAATATAAATATTATAAGCATAATTTTTTCACAATACTTTTTAAACTCTTAACCTCACCCCAAATTCCCAACTTATCCAAAGTTTCAACAGGCACTTCCATTTTAGTCAAATTCAAAATCTC
>CAZQOC010000043.1:0-9493 GCA_964594745.1 uncultured Sulfurovum sp. | reverse complement strand
GTATCATCTATTATTAGATATTCACTTTACAAACCTACAAGGCATGTGATGAAACTTCTTAGTATCAATAAAGACATAACACATGACAAACTTGATATCACCTTTATCACTGAATCTGAACTTGCTTCTTGTCATACACTTAAAACATACAATTTCATCATCATCAATGGGGGTGATGGTACCATACGCCGCGTTATCAAAACCCTTCATACCATAGAACATAATGCCAAATTTATACTCAATCCCACTGGCTCATTTAATGTTGTAGCTAAACTGCATAAAGTACCTAAGCTGAATGTTGTTTTAGACGCATTGTCAAAGGGTACTACTTTGCCAAGTAAGAAGCATATTTACTATAGTCTCAATAAAGAAATATTCCTATATTCTGCAGGTAATATGGGTGACTTACAACATATCTTGCTCTCTGAAACCCTACGTTTTGGCATCCTCAAACACGGTATAGCAAAATACGCACTAGCGCTACTCTTTCTTTTCCCTATACATCTGGTGATGACACCCTTTATGTTACTCAGTTCAAAAAAATTTTTCATTTTTACCCCAGCTTCATTCATAGGTAAATTTGGTAACTTATATGGGAAAGTAAATCAAGAGATACATATAGACCTTGAAAATAGATATAACCTTATAGAACTAGATGGGGATGTCATTCTAATGAAAAAGGCACAATTAGAGATAAAACCTGCTGGAAATATTGAGGTAATAGTAAGGTAATACAATATTACTATGATAAATTTTAGATTTTTGTATTGATATATTTAGGGATATCAAATCAACAAGGGAATGTCATCTATCAAGCACTTCGTTATGTAGGTATAGCTATGTTCTGCTTCACCGCATTATTATCAGAGCAATTTCAAAGTGATTCAGCCGATATTGTCATGAATCTTAGTATTTTCATTCTTATTCTTGCTATATTCTTTGCTTCTTATCATACATTTCTTTTTTATAAAAGAAATAAATTAGAAAAAAAAGCATGGCAATTACAAAAAGAAACAAACAGTAAGAATATACTTGATGATCCGAAATATCTACTCACGGAAAGTAAAGCATTTATTGATATTTTAAAGAAAGATGCGCAATTAGATACGCCTTCTATAGAAACATACAGAGTACAAAACTTACTCAATGAAGTATATGGATTGATAGAACCTATCATAGAAGAAAATCATATTGAATTCATCTATGATATTGACAGTAGTATTCCTATAGAACTTGTAGGGGACTCTCTTTTATTAGAACAGACACTCTATACACTTTTATCTCAGATATTGCCATCCTCGTATCACAGTGTAGTCACCATCAGTTTCATAAAAGAAACCAAATCAGATTCACTTACTATTTTTATTGATGTATTACCTCACGTATCTTTAGACAATACACAACTTTTTGAAGCTATGAGCCATCATCTTACACGCTTAAACTCTACGTTGTCCTATAGTGATAATAAATATATATTGACACTTCCTTTTTTAACAAGTCCACTCTATCAAGAGAATTATTATACATTGCCATCTAGCCTAAAAAATAAGAAAGTTTTATTGATTTCAGAGCACTATAGCACACTTAGTACCATTAAAAAATATTTTGAGCACTTTGAGTTAAGCGTAGAGATACAACAACCTGATTTTCTTGCTACACTGAATAATTTAGAAACATATGACATATTTATGGTAGATATTCATTTACTCAATGCATCTATCTTGTATGATGTTGAAGAGATTAAACATAAACAAAATTTCCATCTTATTTCTTTAGAACAACACTTTGGTCAAAGAGACAGACGTTTTCAACCACATAAACTTGTGAGTAAGTACCTTTATACTCCTATATCGATGGGCATGATTTTTGGACTATTGTATGAACTGTATGTTATGGAAAAAACCATCCATACCAACAATAAAGAAAACAAAATTAAAAATGAGTCTGATGTTAGATTTATCGAAGAGATAGAAAATATCACACAAGAGAGTTTTCAGGATTTTAATACAATTCATATTTTGGTTGTAGAAGATAATAAAATTAATCAAAAGATTATTCAGAGTGTATTACAAAAATCTACCATAGATATTACTATAGCAAATAATGGACAAGAGGCGCTCAGAGCTTTGAAAGAGAATCATGATATTGACATCGTTCTTATGGATATCAATATGCCTATTATGGATGGGTACCAAGCAACAAAACGTATTCGTCAGGACAATCAGTTTAGAAATTTACCTATTGTAATAGTAAGTGGGCTTGGATTTAGAAACGAGATAGAGCAAATGTATCTTGCCGGTGCAAATGCACATCTGACAAAACCATTTAAAATTGGACAATTATATGCAGTATTTCATACATTTTTACATCAAGACAAGACTGTTCAAGCCAAAACTAAAGGGAGTACACTTTATGCAGAAAATAATAATTTACTTAATATTCAAAAAGGATTTAATCATACACAAAACATTCTAACTTATCGAGATACTTTACGAGAAACACTTGTATTTCATCAAAACTCAAGTAATCAAATCAAAGAATATATTATAAAAAAAGATTATGCGTCATTAGACATTTACTGTAAGCAGACATTGGAACACAGTATTTCTATTGGGACAGACTACCTTAGTCAAACGCTAAAAGAAATCCTTATACTCATCAACAACAATGAAGAGTTTCTTTTGCCTAAATATATTGTTACTTATGAAAAAGTATGGCTAAGTACAAAACGAGAAATAGAACAATATTTAAAAAGCGTAGATGCCTTTTAGTTTTATCTATGAACATATAAAATTTAATCATACTTTATTCATCAAATTTGACATATTTTGACATTTATAGGATAAAATAAACTTTTATATTAAACATTAAGGAATACATCTCCCTATGAAACTTCTCTTACAAACTATCATAATCTTATTTTCTTTGGGACTAAATTTTATCTATGCTATGCCCTTAGAAAATAAAGTATTAAAAAATACAAAAAAAATAAATATTAATTTAACCAATAAAGAAAAAGATTTTCTTAAAAAACACCCTGTAATTACCGTACACAATGAACTAGACTACCCTCCTTACAATTTTAATGAAAACGGAAAACCCAAAGGATTTTCTATAGACTATTTAAATCTTTTAGCAAAAAAATTAGGTATTCAAGTCAAATATATCTCTGGTTACACCTGGGCAGAATTTATGGATATGGCACGTAATAATAAGATTGATGTCATGCTTAATATTATGCGTACACCTGAAAGAGAGAAGTTTCTTCATTTTACGCAGCCTTATGCTGGAACCAAAAAAGCCATCTTTACCAATGACTCTAAAGTACAGACATTACGAGACTTGGAGGGAAAAACAGTTTCAGTCATAAAAGGTTACTTTATGCAGCATTTTTTAGAAGCCTATCACCCTGATATTCACTTAAAACTTGAAAAAAATGCACGTGATTGTATTGCTTCAGTAAAAAATGGAAATAGTGATGCCACCGTTGGAAGTAGTGGTATCATGAGATACTTGATGAAACAAAATAAACTCTATCTTGCTTATGGACACTTAATTAATGACCGACGACTATCACTTGACCTGAATATTGCAATTTCTCCCGCACTGCCTATGTTAAGAGATATTCTTCAAAAAGCAATGTACAGCGTAAGCAATAGCGAGTTAAGAGCATTAAAAGAAAAATGGATAGGTGCAGGAACATTAAAAATTCCAGTTTCAGGGACATTAACAAAAAAAGAATTAGAATATCTTCATAAAAATAATGTGGTAAAAATGTGTATTGATCCTGATTGGGAACCTATAGAATTTGCAGATAGAGCGGACGGCTATATTACTAAGGGGATTTCTACGGATACGATGAAATGCATAGGAGAAAATTTAAATATTACATTTAAAGCCGTACCCACAAAAAATTGGAGTGAATCTCAACGCTATTTGCAAGAAAAGAAATGTGATATCCTCCCAACAGCTGTTAAAACGAAAAAACGTGAAATGTATGCACAATTTACCTATCCGTATTTAGACTATAAATTAGCAATTATTACAAAGGAAGACCAAGGATTTGTGAGTAGTCTTATGGATGTCATAGATAAACCAATAGCCAGAAAAAAAGGCTCAGCACTTATCACTAAGTTACAAAGTCTTTATCCTGCCGTCAATATTGTTGAAGCAAAAGATGCCTTGGAATCTTTTAAAATGGTAGATGATGGTAGAGCTTATGCTACCATATCAACACTTCCAGTTGCATCACATTACATCAATAAATATGATCTCAAGTCTATAGGTATTGCAGGATATACAGATATGAGACTTCGACTTTCCATTGCTGTACGTAAAGATAATCCTTTACTTTTATCTATTCTTGATAAGGCACTTGCAACAATCCCTCAGGCACAACATAAACTTATATATGACAGATGGGTGGGAAGACAGGTCACTCAACCATTTAACTATTTGTATCTTTTTTATGCATCAATAGCATTTCTTGTCATCGTATTACTTGGTCTTTACCGTCAGTACATATTGAAAGAAGCCAATAGAGGATTGGCCAGTGCTATAAAAAGCAAAACAGAAGAAAATCTAAAGCAACAGCAGCTTTTACAGGAACAATCCAAATTGGCCGCAATGGGTGAAATGATAGGGGCGATAGCTCACCAATGGAGACAGCCTTTGAATGCATTAGGTTTGAGTATACAAAATCTAGAATATGATTTCAATGATGGTCAAGTAGATGAATCGTTTATTAAACGTTATGTGAAAAAAAATAAAGAGACTATTGAATTTATGAGTCAAACGATAGATGATTTTAGAAACTTTTTTAAAGTAGATAAAATAAAAGAAGCGTTTAGTGCACAAAAAGCTATTGATGAGACAGTATCTATACAGGAAGCATCTCTGAAAAAGCACAATATTTCATTAAAAATTACCGCTCATGATTTTAGCATTTACGGTTTTCGCAGTGAATTTCAACAAGTTATTTTAAATATTATCACCAATGCGGCTTATGAATTAAAACATAACAAAATCCAAAATCCTAAAATAGATATTGTTTTAAAAGATGAGATAATCACAATCAGTGATAATGCTCTAGGTATAGACAAAACAATACTTGATAGAATTTTTGAACCATACTTCACGACCAAAGAACAAGGAGAAGGTACGGGTATTGGGTTATACATGTCCAAAGTGATTATTGAAGAGAATATGGGAGGGTCATTAACTGCAGTGAATACAAAAGAAGGTGGTGCCTCTTTCATCATTGATTTCAGGAAAGCAATATAATGAAGCGTACATTTCCTAGTATACTTTTTGTGGAAGATGAACCAGCTGTACGATTTGAATTAGAAAGATTTTTACAACGCTATAGTCGTAATGTAATGGTTGCAACGAATGGAGAAGAAGGACTAGAACTCTTTAAAAAAAATATGCCAGATATTGTGATTAGCGATATAAAGATGCCAAAAATGAACGGTATTGATATGGCAAAAGAGATGAAAAAACTCTCTGCGGAACAAACTATTATTTTTACAACAGCACATAGTGATAATAGCTATTTTTTAGAAGCAATTGAGATGCAAGTTTATGGATATATACTTAAACCTGTGGATTTGGGACTTTTGAAAAAAAAGATAAATGATATCAAAAAAAACATGGAACTTGAATATCAAAAGAGACTGTATGAAGACATATTAAATGACATTGCACAGATGCAAAACACTATGCTTGCGGTATATAATGAAAAATATGTACCTATTTTTTATAATAAAAAATTACTCAACTATTTAGGCTATCCATCATTAGAAACATTCTTAAAAGAGCACAAATCATTAAGTAGCAAGTTTAAACATACAGAAGGATATTTCTCACCTAAAAATAATAATATACATTGGATTGAAGAGATTAAAAGTATAGCATCCAATAAACGTATTATTACAATGCAGAATGCAGATATGTCAAAATCAAAAATATGCCTTCTCTCTTTGTCAAATATAACAGAAAGTAAAAATATAATTGTTACCTTTTCTGAGATTACTTCTCTTGTTAAAGAAAAACGCCAATATAAACATGAAGCCTATACTGATGAATTAACGCAAGTTGATAATCGTGCCAAATTCAATATCGTCTTTGAGAGAGCTATAGAACAAAGTAAAAAACATCAAAGTAACTTAAGTATGATACTTCTTGATATTGATTACTTTAAACAAATTAATGATAACCATGGACATACCGTTGGAGATAATATACTTAAAATGTTCGCAAAACTTATTTTAAATAATATAAGAGCTGAAGATTCATTTTCACGCTGGGGTGGTGAAGAATTTGTAATACTTCTTCCTAACACTTCGTTAAGAGATGCAAAAAATATTGCAGAAAACTTACGTGTGTGTATTGAAACATATGATTTTGGTATCAATAAAAAAATAACTTGTAGTTTTGGGGTTACAGCAAAAATTAAAAAAGATACAAAGACAAGCTTATTTGAACGCGCAGATAAAGCACTGTATGAAGCAAAAGACAGTGGACGTAACAGAGTTGTCGTAAATACATAAGTACTATATATTTATTTCATCGCCTTATAATACTCCACTACTCTACTGTCCACATTGATAACCCTACGTAGATACTGTGTCAAGTCAGCCTTATTGAAATCTAGTTTCAAATTTTTAGGATTAATCGCCCGTGAAATAGCCACATAAAACTGACTAGGTGCGAAGATATTGTCTACGTTACACACAAGATTGTCTATACTCATGCCTTGACTTTTATGAATAGTCACTGCATAAGCAAGTTTAAGTGGGAACTGAGAGAGAGTAGCAAGGTTCATGGTTTCTATGGTACCGTCATCTTTAACAAGCATATCTATCAAATCAAATTCATGGCGCTCTACACGTACAAACTCTGCTTCTTTTTCTACGATAAGATAATCATCCTCAATAGTACGTAATATACCTCGTTCACCATTGACAAATTTGCCCCATTTGTTAACCGTAAAAAGTATGGGTACACCCACCTTTAGGGTGAGCTGTTCACTAATAGGAAGCATCGCTTTCCATGATGCCATCTTTTTTTCATGTACATTTCCAAACATCTCAACATTGGCAAAGAGTATCGTCTCTTCTGTGTCAAGCTCATTCAGTTTTGCACGGTTGGTCTGTTCTACTTCTAGGTTGCGTCCATACAGGTACGTAGGTTCTTTCTGCATCTGTTCATTGTTCCAAAGCCTTGTCATATAGACTATGACCTCTTCATCACACTCTCCCCTACGTACTTTGGAGAGTATGTGTGTAAATTCTGCATCGGTTGTACGTTTCATCTCGGTCAGTTCAACGACCATCAAATCAAACCTATCCCAAGCCATCGACTCAAACGCATAAAGTTTTTTACCAAAGACATCTTGTCTGCTATTTTGTTTGACTACTGGTGGGAGCTGAAAGAAATCACCCACAAAAAGGACTTTTCCCAAATACCCATAGTTGTTCAGTCTATAGGCTATCATATCTAACAAGTCTGTACTCACCATAGAGATTTCATCGATGATGATAAGGTCTGTTGCTTGGAGTACTTTTTTTAAGTCCATGAGACGCTTTTTGGCACGTTTATCGCTCTGATTAAGTTCATCAAAATTAGAAGCTATCCCAAAAACAAAAAAGCTATGTACCGTAAACCCACCTATATTCACAGCAGATACACCCGTAGAGCCCAAAGAGACTACTTGTTTGGCACGATTTCTGTAATCTTTGATGACTTCATTGGTGATGTAAGACTTTCCTACTCCTGCTCCACCGGTAAGAAAAACATTAGAGTGCTTGAGAGCTTCAAGCACATCTGTTTTATCTGCCATAACCTGCCTTATCTATACGCCCTTTTTGACATCGACTTCGTATTGTTTTACCTTTGTGAAGCAACTCAGATAGTGTATCCTCACCCGAACCAAGATGTAACCACAATTCAGTAATAAGTCCATCTTTACACTTCATCTCTACACGTTTTCCTGCTCCTGCACCAAAACTAGTATCAAATAAATGCTGTACCTGTTTGAGTGTTACTGACTTTCCTATATTTTTCATAAAAAATGCACCCACGTTTGACTCATTCACCTGTCTTACTAAACGTACAGCATCCGTGTAATACTGTTGGGCATTTGTACCATAGCATGTCCCATGCTTAAACCATTCATGTTTGTGTAAAGAAGAGCTAAAGCCTGGCATCACTCTTTTTAATGACTCTTTTAGTTGACTGCTAAGTCCAAGGTCTGGAAGCCTGTTCCATTGTTTATACTTATCCATACCCACATATTTTTTACTCACACCACAATACGTCTTAGATTTTGGCTGTGGCCATAAACCATGCAAGACAAAATGCTTTGCACTGTACTGCTTTAAACCAGGAAATAGCCTAGGTCTACACTCTTTTTTGTAACGGTGTGTTTCACAAAAAGCATTGTGCCACGAGAGTGTTAGAAGATTTTGTTTTGAAATATTTTGCTTTTCATATTTTTTAATATGTATTGCATTTTCCCTACTTATTGCTATTCTCGATAATTCATCTTTTATATCAATGGTTTTTGGCAGTTTATTACCCACCTTATCTTGATTGATATGTTTTTTTACTGGAGAAAAGCAACTATCATCTACCCATCGTTGCGCTGGCTGTTCACCTTTTATAAGCACTAAATTTTGTCCTTTATGATGCTTAAGTATAGGGTACTTTCTCATTTTATCTAACACAACATTATGTGTGTTTTTAGTATGTCTCATATTATTAAATGCTTTACATTCTTGTGTAGGGTTTGCCTCGAAGCGTGCAAATATAAAAGAAGATAATAATATCAATGTAACTAGAACTTTCAATGGAATTCCTTAAAAAATATCTGCTATTATACTCTATGATATTTAATAACCTAGATACCCTGCCAAAAGCATATGGAAATAAACGTAAACCCCCTTGTGCCCATACACGAATACGTTCCAATATGATGCTTAACCCTCTCAATCTCAAGCATCTTAATCGTATTGATGAGAGTGATGCAGATATGATTACACTTAACCTTGAAGATGCTATCGCACCTAGCCGTAAAAAAGAAGCACTTCATAATATTGCACTGTTTCTTTCTCATATAGAGCACTCAAATAGTTTTATCATTGTACGTACCAATCCATTAGATGAAGGTGGTGCAGAAGAGATAACCTTTCTCAATGACTTTTCTTTTGATGCAGTACGTATAGCAAAAGTAAAGAATCAAACACAAATAGCCCAAGCACTCACTCTACTGAGTAGAGAAAAAGAACTGCATATCTCACTAGAGACCAAGGAAGCTTTTGAAAACCTCAGTAGATTACGTATAGATACCCGTCTGACTACTGCCAATTTAGGTATCTTGGATTTACTCACCTCTCTTAGGCTACCACAATCATTAGTCACCTTAGGCAATCCAACCATAGACTATATTCTCTCCAAATTCTTAGTAGATGCTAAAACAGCAGGCATACAC
>CAZQOC010000042.1:0-9501 GCA_964594745.1 uncultured Sulfurovum sp. | reverse complement strand
AAAAATATATTTGCTTTTTCCAAACAGATTGATTACATGTTAAAACCGCTCAACTTGCGATTTTTCACATTTTTCGCCCGATTTTTTCTGTCGGATTTTTTGTTCAACCAACATAAGAGGAGCTGGGATAGAAGTAGATACCGTATGCGCACCTGCACTTGGCGGTGTACTGGCGGGTTATGAGCTTGCACGCTCTTTAGATGTACGTTCCATTTTTGTTGAAAAAGATGGAGAAGGGGGCATGGTACTTCGTCGTGGATTTGAGATAGAAAAAGGTGAGAAAATCATCATATGTGAAGATATCATTACCACTGGAGGTTCTGCGCTTAAAGCCGCTAAAGCGATAGAAGCACTAGGTGGAGAAATCGTTGCTTTTGCTTCTCTTGCCAATAGAGGATTTTGTAAACGTGTAGGAGGAAATGACACAGCAAAAGATGAATGTGCCTTACCTGAAAATACACCTCTTTTTGCACTCGATGATTTTACTTTCGAAATGTATGCCCCTGAAGATTGCCCACTTTGTAAAGAGGGAAAGTCTGAAGCCATTAAGCCAGGCAGTAAAAGCTAAACTATAAGGAGCCTCCAATAATAGGTTCTCTTTAGTGCTACGTTACTCTCCAAACCACAGCACACTGTTCCACATCTATATCAGTCTTTCGTGGCTTCATAGTAAATGTTTCTATCTCGCAGTTGTCTGCATTGTACTTTTCATTAAGAGCATCTATAGCATCTTCCAACTCATATTCTAAGGCTTCTATGTCTTCTTGAATACTTACCATTCTCTCTTCTGCTCTAGACATATCCCCACGTTCTTTTAAGATGTTAGATCCTTTTTTAAAAGCACGTCCTATTTTAGTAGGACTTGTACGCCCAAAAAGTGCCCCAAGCACAGCGATACCTGTCTCTATCATAGAAGATGTGGCATCTGATTTTTCTTTTTCTACACGCTCTTTTGCCCGAGAAAGTCTTTCTAGTAAAGTTTTTTCTTTTTTCTCAAAACGTGTTTGGAGTTTTTCTATCTCAACTTCTTTTTTATCATTCAGAGTATCTTGGATTCTTACTCTAAAGTCAGACTCAGATTCACCTACTTTAGACTCCAACTTAGGAGAAATACAACGTAGTAACTTTAGATTTTGTTCCCTGTAAAGTGACTCTTTAAGTTCTCTTATTGCCTTTTTAAGTCCTTTATCTTCTACTACTATCCTAGGAAGTGCTTGAAACTTTGCTTTACTAGGTGCAACGTGAGGGAAATTTTCAAAACTCTCCTCTTCTTCTCTTGCCTCTTCCCAATCAAGACTCTTCTGATTTTTATCTAAAGACAAGGAAAGCACTAGCTTCTTTTCTTCATCTATACCTTTACGCTGATTGTAAAAATGTACTTTAGCCAATGCACCAAGTGTCGGGGTATATTCATTGGTCTGGCTTGGATCTAACTCAAAATACTGAGAGATTGACTCATCTATCTGCTGCAAACTTTCTAGGTTGGCTTTTTTTTGTATCATGCTATCAACTGTTTCTACTTCAATGTTTTGTGCTTCTTTTTCTTTTTGCATTAAAGTACTTATCTCATCACGTTTAAGTGGCCCTTTGAGGTAAGAGAGTACCCATCGTGTGGTGAAAAGTCTTATATCTTCCAAGTGGGCTGATTTGAGGAAAAAAGTTCTTTTTTTAAGGTTTGCTAATAAAGTTTTAATTTCACGCTTGTCATAGCTTGCCCCTACTTTCCCTCCCAGCCCGTCTATGACACGCTCAATGTCCTGTGTGGTCTGTAGCCTACCGATAAACCATGTTCCGATGTTAGAGAGCCCTTTGTAGTCCAAGTCAACGGGGTTTTGTGTAGAGAGCACCACACCTACACCAAAGGCTCTGGCTTGTTTAAGCAGCAAAAGCATGGGTTCTTTACTTGGTGGGTTTTTCGTCGGTGGGAAGAAGCCGTAAATCTCATCCATATACAGGAGTGTTTTCAATGCTGATGTGCCAGATTGTCTACGCATCCATGCGATGTATTTGTTTAGCAATAGCGTGACAAAGAACATACGTTCATCATCATTCAAGTGTGAAATAGAAAAAATAGCTATCTTCGCTTTTCCCTTTTCATCATAGATCAGTTTTTGAATATCTAAATTATCTCCTTGTAGCCAAAGCGAAAAAGAGGGACTTGCCAACAGTGAATTAAACTTGGTAGCTAACTTAAAGCGTGCATCTTGTGGATAGAAAGCATCCAAGGGTAAAACCCCTATCTTTTGAAAGCTTGGCTTTATGATCTTACCTATGAGTGTTTCTATAGTTAAATCTTCATGATTTAGCCATGCCTTAGTGATGATTTGGGCAAGAAGTATGTACTCTTTAGATTCTAGGGGGTCAGCCACAATTCCTACCAAGGAAAGCAATGAGACTGTGGTACTTTTCAAATAAGAAGTAAAAGTATCACTCTCTTCCATCACTTCGGTAGGTGGCGTATCTAGTGATGACATCACATTAATAGCAACACCAGCAGAGGAACCTGGTGTATAAATTGTTTTTTTCACTGCTTGTAATTTGGCAGCACGTTCACTGCTTTGTCCCCAAGACTCTATTCCCTCTTTCCATAGTGTAGCCATTTTACTGGCATAGCCTTTAACATCCTGTTCTTTGGCTTTGGCTTCATCTGCCACCCACGGTTCAAAAGATTTTGCATCATAGTTGGCATCTATCAAACATAAATTTCCCATATCACCTTTAGGGTCAATGATAATGGAGGGGATATTATCGATAGCTGCTTCTTCGATAATGTCCACACCCAAACCTGTTTTTCCCGAACCAGTCATCCCTATGATAGCTGCATGTGTAGTAAAGTTTTTATTTTTTAGAAGCGTAAGTGCCTCTGTTGATTCTAATGTTTCTTTATCTACATCTTTCCCGAGGTAAAAAAGTCCTAGTTTTTCATATATCTCTTGCATGTCTATCCTTCCATAATGAATTAAAATGCTCTACCTTACAGCAACCCTGATGATGATTATGGTTGACTAACTGGTTTTGTGCTTCCACCTTGAGTCTTTATGGGGTTGCCATTGGGTACAGCAGTCTTTACTTTTGATCTCGCCTTATGTTTAGGTGCAGGTACTATAGTTCCATTTGGTAATATTTTTGAACCATCTTTAAAAATCTGAGTTCCATCAGGGAGTATTTTTCTGCCATCTTTCATAATCTTTGTCCCATCTGCCAATATCCGTAAGACAGGGCTAGTAATGCCTTGTAGCATAAAGCTTATAGGTTCTTTTCCTTGTTGTCTCAAGAAAACAAGTACCTTGTCTTTTTGTTGATATACATCAAATAAATCAATATCTTCCATGACCGAATCTACTTCAACTTTATCTTCTGATTTCAGTGGTAACTTGTAGCCATATCCCTCTATGCGTACCAAGGTATTTTTCTTTTTCAAAACAACCCAACATACTTTTGCTACAGGTAAATTATAGAGTGAATTTTTCGTCTCATCAATACACAGTCTTGTAAATTCATCTTTTTTTATCTCGAGTGTACCATCAGAACTTAAAATATCTAAAAAAAGTACCTTGCTCGCCTTAGTTACTTCTTGTGAACTCTTTAGAGCCTTAAGAATATGTGTATTGGATTTTCGCATCATATCTACCACGGAGAAGAGTGGTACCAATATAATACCAAGCAAAGCGATGGAAACAAGAACTTCTATAAGGGTAAATGCTTTACGCTTTTGCATCTATTTAGCCATCCATAAGCCCTACACGTATTGCTTCTTCATAAGAGGTTGTCCCCGCAAGAAGCATCTCTCTAAGTTTATCTGCAATCGTTTTCATACCATATTTCTTCATCGCTTCTCTTACTTGATGATCATTGAAACCATCTTTCATCATCTCTTTGACTTTGTCATCAATAACAAAAAGCTCTCCAATGGCTTGTCTGCCTTTGTAGCCTGTAAAGTCACACTCTTTACACCCTACTGCTTTAAAATACACACCGTCACTAGGTACATTAATCTCCTGCATCGTAGCGGGAGCCAGTTTCACTTCTTCCTTACAGTGGGTACATAGTTTTCTAGTCAAACGCTGTGCAAGTACGCCCAAAAGTGTAGAAGAAATAAGGAAATTTTCTATCCCCATATCCATTAAACGACTCAATGAAGAGGTAGCATCATTGGTATGCAAAGTAGAAAGAAGAAGGTGCCCTGTCAATGCAGAACGCAATGCAATATCAGCTGTTTCAGAATCACGAATTTCCCCCACCATAATAATGTCAGGATCTTGTCTAAGTATGGAACGTAAGCCCGCCGCAAACGTAAGTCCTACTTTAGTATTGACCTGTATTTGTGAAATATTATCAGCATTGTACTCTACAGGGTCTTCTACTGTGATAATGTTTTTATCTGGCGTGGCAATATGTTGCATACACGCATGGAGTGTTGTAGATTTTCCTGAACCTGTAGGTCCGGTTACAAGTATCATGCCATGTGCGTGATTGAGAAGTCTATAGAGATCTTTTGTAATGTCATCCGCAAAGCCTAAGGACTCCAAGGTAGGGATATGCTCACTTTGAGAAAGGATACGCATCACTACCCTCTCACCATGATAGGTAGGCAAAATGGACACCCTCACATCTATACTTTTTCCAGAAATACTTAACTGTGTACGTCCATCTTGTGGCACTCTTTTTTCTGAAATATCAAGATTTGAGATGACCTTAATACGGTTAATCACTAGATTGACAATTGTTTTATCGAGATCTAAATGTTTTTTAAGAGCACCATCCATACGTAAACGTACTTCCCCTTTGCGTTCACCACTCTCTATGTGAATATCACTTGCTCCTTTTTGTAAAGACTGGAAAAAGAGCGAATTCACCAATTTGATAATTGGTGCAGACTCTTCACTTGAAAGCAGGTCTTGTGAATTACGAATAAATTCCAGTAAATCTGATTCTACTTCTATGAGCTCATCTGAAGTGGTACCCATATCTTCAAAATCAGAACCCGTTTGGATTTCTAAAAATTTATTTTTAAGTCTCTCAAAACTCTCTGCATCCACTATGCTAACAGGGTAATCTAACGAAAGTTTAGAAAAATAATTCAGTGCGTCTCCAAGTGTTGCTTCCTCAACAATGGCTGTTTTTATGCCATCTAGCTCAGAAAAAAGAAGTGCATGTTTAATGGCTAATTTGTGATTAAGTTCATCTTCCCATAAAGGTTCTAAGTTGACATCTTGAAGACGAGGGAAAACCATCCTCTACTCCTCTTCCCATACATCTGCACGATGAATATTCGATGGTAAACGTTTTCGACGTATTCGTTCACTAGCATGAGCGCTTCTGTGTGTATGCACATCTTTTGTAGATGCTTTCTGTTCAAGCCCTCTTTTTACAAAAGTATTGTATTTGGTTTGTATTTCTTCCAGTTCCACAAGGGCTGTACGTAGACGTTTCAAGTCACCACTTTTTCTGACAATGTAAGGGGTAAGATAAATCACCACATTAAGTTGCGTATCTACATCTGCATCGGAACGGAACAATTCACCTAAGACAGGGATTTCTCCAAGTACTGGTATTTTCGTAGAGTTTTTACCTCCCGAACTTTTCATCAAGCCACCTAAGATAATGGTTTCTCCATTATTGACAATGGCATTGGTCGTCACTTTACGTTTTGTGGTTGTTGGTCTATCTGCCGCAGCACTTGAACCAGGGAGGATATCTTCTATCTCAGCTTCTACTTCTAATGTCACTTTGTTATTGCTAGAGAGTCTTGGCTTGACTTTAAGGGTCAGTCCTATGTCTTCTCTTGAATAGTTGTTGATAATATTGCCTTGTCCTGCTGTAGACTGTTGCGCCTGTGTCAAGATGGACTGTGTTTGCCCTACTTGAATGCTCGCTTCTTTGTTGTTTGTACAGAGCACAGAGGGTTCTGAAAGGATTTGTGCTGCTCCCCCTTGTTTTAACAAATCAAGTTTGGCTCCTAAAGCAAAAACAGCCTTTGTGTTAGGAAAAGAAAATGCTCTATCATTAGTTGTCGTTGTTACTCCAGTCGTTGGATTCGTTGTAGAACTACTATTATCCAAGAATCCTAATAAACTTTGCGAAACCATTAAAGAAGATGCTCCCATATTTGCCGCCGCAGTAAATAGTCCTTGATTCGTAATTTTCCCACCTTCAAATCCATATTGAATTCCTATTTGCTCAGCCCTATCTGTGTTGATCTCAACAATACGTGCTTTTACATAGACTTGTGCCTGGGGGACATCGATCTTTTCTACTGTTCTGCGAATGTTCTTTATCTGCTCTCCAGTAGCTAACACAATAAGTGAGTTTCTCTCTAAATCAGATACCACCATCGCCTTAGTGGCAGGTTTTCCCCCTTTTTTTCTGGTTTTCACAGCCACAGAATTCATTTGTGATACAAGTTTGGAGAGAATTTTTTCCATCTCTTCGACATTTGAGTTCTTTAACTTAATCACGTACATCTTTTGGGTTTGGTCTTCACCTTTTAAATCAAGCTTTTTAATGTAGCGAATCATACGAATATTATTTTCTGTTTTTCCTACCAAGATGATGGAGTTGGTTGCTTCATCTTTAAAAACATCCACTTTTTCACTCTCTATGGTTTGAGGGAAAAGTTTTTTAGACATGCTTTGTGCATTTGTAAATACATCTTTCACTGTCGAATTTTCTAAATGTACGATGGTAGATTGCTTTTCACCTCTGGCCTCCACAGCTTTAATGATTTTTGAAATGGCACGAAGTGTTCTTGGATTTGCGGTAATAGCCAATACGTTGTTTTCCTTAAACGATATGACCTTTGCATTTTTATGCAACAAAGGTTTTATTTTGGCACGCATCACAGCAGCATTGGACGTCTTAAGTGGAAACATGACAGTTTTCATTGTGTCGCCATCTATGCTGCTGCCTACATCTAGTCCTTCTCCTGCGGCATTTGCCCCTTTGACTACTTTGTAGTAGTCTCCTTGGTCTATGAGCGCTAAACCTTTACCCCCTAAAATAGAGTTAGCTAAAGCTAGCAGTGAACTTTTTTTAATAGGTGTGGCTGAAACAAAATTGATTTTACCCTTGATATCGCTCTCTATCAGAATATTTTTATGTGTAATCTTAGAAACCATTTCTATAAAATCTTTCACAGAAAGATTTCTAAAATTTACATCAATCTTCTCATCATCCGCATGTAGTCCTATGGACAATATAAGCAAAGTGCTCAATAGTATCTTAGTTAATTTCATATTCTAACTCCATTTCTTCTTTACCTCTTTGGATGACCAAAGTGAGGTTGTCAATATTTTGAATGTTTTTATACACACCGAAAGCAGCATTATAGCTATTTATCTCTTGTCCATTCATGGATTTAATCACATCATCTCTTTGTACACCAAGTTTTGCAAAAGGAGAATCTTTACGAACAAAGGTTACACGAAAACCAGTCAAGTCCTTACCGTCTCTTACTTCCGCTATACCTATGTTCTTATAGATATCATCCATATTGGTTGCATAATGGTCAAGCAATGCACGGTCAATAATTTTATGATCACCTGCATCTGTCACATCGCCTTTGAGTGCTACATTTTTCGTTTTTGCCTCTGTCGCATTAACAGCCTTAACGGAACTGGTGCCAGATGACTTTTCTTTGACCAAATAGACTTTATAGGTTTTAGCTTTCTTAGAGAAGGTTGCAAAGTTATTGCCTGCACCTTCAAGCACAAACCCATTGATGTTTTCACCCCGTGAAAGGACTTTTGTCTTCGATTTATAGGCTACGGTAACGACTGTAGCATCAGAAGCATTGTAAATGGCTAAAAGTTTTATCTCTTTGATACTCCCCGAAGCTTGTTTTACTGGTGTTTTTCTTGTTGTGATGACAGGGGCTGCTGCTTCGTTAGGGGTAAGTTTTACTCTATAATAAAGTGCTTTGCCCCCTTTTTGGCTCACTTGATCTACTCCTGTAGCAGGTAACCAAAGTACCTCAACCACAAACCATAAGATTTTGATGATAAGTAGCAGTACCAATATCCCAAAGATACCTTTAAATACTTCTGGCTTAAAAAGATGTTTCATAATACCATCCTTTCTTATCTTGTTTGAGTTTAGGTTTGAGCATCTCAATGCCTTTACTTTCATTAAAGTCTAAACGCAATGTTTTATCAGCCAATTTAGCCATCCCTTGCAATCCACCAAATGAACCTTTCGCTTCGACACCAATATACAGTGGGTTCCACAGCGCATAAGTCGCTGTAGCTTCTTTGGTATATGTGGGTGCCATACTTTTGAGTGAATCGTCCAGCGTGAGTTCCTCTAGTGTAACCTTAGTATAGAACAATAGCGTGAAAAAATGTATCTTTTCTACACTTGCAAGTTTTATGCCTTTAGCATAGACATCTGCCTGATGAACAGTGAAAGAAAAAATCCCTTCATCCATGCTTTTTTCATTTATTTTAATGGCATTGTTTGCAAGTTCTTGTTCTAGTTTATAGTACAGCATTTGCTTAGGCATAAACACAAGAAGAGCAAACCAAATGACTGCCAATGCGATGAAAATCTTTTTTACCATTTGCATTTGAACTCCACATGATAGGTTGACCCTGTTTTTTCTATATTTAAAAGGTTTATTTCTACAGGTAGATTTAAAATCTTTGTAGTGAGTTTATTGAGTTCATTGGAGCTTAGTCCAGTATAGGTCGCTGTCACTTTTTTACCCTTCTTGCTCCACTTCACTTTCGATGCAGGTACCAGCGACTGAAGGGCTGAGAGTTTTTTACTTGTCTTTTTGTTGGCCCATACTTTTTTAAGTGCTATGACTTCTTTGAGTTCATCTAAAGCTTTTTGGGTACTTTGTACTGCTTCTGCCTGAGAAGTGACTTGTGTATGTTTGTAGGCATATGCGCCTAACATTATGACAAATGTCGCTAGGACGATGAGTTCATTTTGATACCGCTTCCAACTCATAGTGTCCCCTCTATACTTAAATCTGTACTGCCTTTGACTTTTGCTATGTTGTAGTGTGCTTTTTTGGCTAGTTCTTTAAGACGTTTTGCCACCTCTGTATTGGTACAGGCAAATTGTGCTTTAAAGCCTTTTGTAGTGACATTTAATGAAGTCAAGGTTACCCCTTTGAAAATCATGCCTGAAAATGTTTTGATGGCATCTCTTTTTTTACGCTCTTTTACGTCTATTGTTCTATACTTATTGACAATGCCTTCTCTTGCATACGAACTTTCTAACGCAGGGTAAGAAGCATATAAACTTTGCAATTCATCCTTTGCTGACTCATTTTCTCCTCCATAGCGAGACCCCTCAAAAAAGAATATCCCGGCAAAAAGCATAAAGAGTGCTGCGAGTAAAAGTGCCTGCTTTTGTGTAATGAAAGACGTTGAACTCCCTTGAAGCGATATGCCTCCTTTAGGGGTAAAACTGCTATCCACCTTCAAAGAAGGTTCCTCTTCACTCCCTAGTGCCATACGAGGTACAAGTACTACAGTGTTGTCAAGTACAACC